>DASRJW010000101.1 GCA_035649275.1 Candidatus Krumholzibacteriia bacterium | reverse complement strand
CCAACCCCGGCGCCCCCGGGCCTAGGCTCGGGAGTATGCGAGCCCATCGGCGGCGTTCCCGGTTCGTTCCCAACTTGTCCCAGGAATCCCGTTGAAACGCGCTGAAACCGGCTCCCCGAACGAAGCTACGTCGAGCGAGCTACCTGCTTGCGTCATCCTCGTTTCCGATTGATTTGACATAGGTTCGGTGGTCGGGGCAGTTCGAGTCATTTTGGCCTTGGACGCTTTAGAAGTCCGCTGCTCTATCCACCTGAGCTACAGCCGCGCCTAAGGACAGGTGGCTACGGCTGTGGAGATTACCGGAGGATAGATGTTACGTCCACGGTAGGGCTGCTAGCTCGAAAGACAGTCCCCTGGCCAGTCCGCCTCGCGAGACGCCCGTTCATCCCTTGCCTCCTTCTATCGCGGCCCGCGCGAACCGCGCGCTTCGCGAACACCGGGTCGAGTCTAGATCTGCACCTGATACGTGTAGATTGCGTGATATCGCCCGCCACGGGCTCGTCATGCGTCCCGCGCTCGACGATACGCCCATGCTCGAGGACGAGAATCTGATCGGCGCGCCGGAGCGTGCTCAGACGGTGGGCGATCACGATCGTCGTCCGGCCGGCCATGAGGCGCCCGAAACTTGCTTGATGTACGCCTCACTTTCGGTGTCGAGGTTCGAAGTGGCTTCATCGAGAATGAGGATACGCAGGTCGGCAAGCAGCGCCCGAGCGATCGACACCCGTTTGAGCTAGCCACCCGAGAGCTTCACGCCGCGCTCACCAATCAGCGTATCCAATCCGTTCTCTAAGCGATCAGTGAATTCCTTGACGTGCGCCGCCGTGACCGCGTCCAGGAGCCTGTCTTTGCTTGCATCGGGGCGTGCGAAGAGGATGTTCTCTGCGATCGTCCCCTCGAATAAGAATTCGTCCTGCAGCACGACGCCCAGATGGTTGCGATAGCTGTCCAGCTTGATCGTGCTCAGGTCGTGTCCATCGATTCGCACGATTCCCTGCGTCGGCATGCGAACCGACGCCACCGCGGTCGTCCTTCCCACAGGTTTCTCATTAAGCCGTTATCAAATATGACGTTATATCGCGCTACGATCCTGGTGGACGAGCTTGACAACAAAAGTTGTCAGTGCTCTAATCGGCGCATGCTCGATCTCGAAGTCATCGAGAACCCGGCCGCTGCGGTGGTGGCACTCGACCCGGTGCGGGCCCGGCTACTAGCCGAGCTCGCCGAACCCGGCTCGGCGGCCTCGCTCGCCCCGCGAGTGGGGCTCGCGCGCCAGAAGGTGAACTATCACCTGCGGGCGCTCGAGGCCCAGGGGCTCATCCGACCGGTCGAGGAGCGGCGGTGGGGAGGCTTGGTCGAGCGACGCCTGCTGGCGACCGCCAGGTCCTACGTCGTGTCACCGGCCGCTCTCGGGGAAGCCGCGAGCGACCCCGCCCGCGCTTCGGATAGGCTTTCGGCCCGCTACCTGATCGCACTCGCCGCCAGGGTGGTGCGCGAGGTCGGCGAGCTCGTTAGACGCTCGCAGGAGAAAGGCAAGCATCTCGCCACGCTTTCGATAGACTCCGAGGTCCGTTTTCGCTCCCCGGCGGAGCGCGCGGAGTTCACGAGCGAACTCACCAGGGCCATCACCCAGCTCGTCGCTCGCTACCACGATGAGTCCGTGCCTGGCGGCAGGGCGCATCGCCTGGTGGTCGTCGCCCATCCACTGCCCGGCAAGACCCGAAAGGACACATCATGCCCGTGAAGAAGCATCCATCCGGAAAGCGTTCCATCGGAGTCGAGACCGAAGTCCCCGGGACTCCGGAGGAGGTCTGGCAGGCCATCGCGACCGGACCCGGAGTCACGTCCTGGTTCGCCCCCTGCCGGATCGAAGGCCGAGAAGGTGGTGCCATCGTTCTCGATTTCGGACCGGGCATGGAATCGAAAGCCACCGTCACCGCCTGGGATCCTCCCCGTCGGTTCGCCGCCGAGAATCCCGGCGGCATGGGTCCCGGCTCGCCGACGATGACAACCGAGTGGACGATCGAGGCGCTATCGGGAGGAGTTTGTCGGGTCCGCGTCGTCCACAGCTGGTTCGCGAGCACGGACGATTGGGACAGTCAGTTCGAGGGCGTCGAGCAAGGCTGGCCCGCGTTCTTCCGCATTCTCAAGCTCTATCTCGTCCACTTCCGAGGTCGATCCTGCTCGCAAATCCAGCTCATGCCCTTCAGCCAGGAGCCCAAGGACAAGGCATGGGCCGCGCTCATGGAGCCGCTGGGTCTCGTGGGTGTTGCGGTCGGGCAGTCGGTCAAGTCGGCTGCCAGCGCGCCCAGCGTGTCTGGCGTGGTCGAGCGGATCGGCGAGAGCGACGACCCGGAAGAGTTGCTGTTGCGGCTCGAGCAGCCGGCGCCTGGCATCGCCCATCTCTTCGCGATGCCCATGGGAGGCCAAACCTGCCTGTCGGTTCGCTTCTACCTGTACGGCGAGCAGGCGCAGGCCGTCGTCGCGCGCGAGGAGCCGGTGTGGCAGGCGTGGCTCCAGCGACTCTTCCCGTCTGCACCCACAGCGACCGAGACGGAAGCGACGAAACCCTGAAGTCCTTTTTCGAAGACCCCCGGCCCCGCGACAGCCCGTGGGCCGGGGGTGGTTCGACCGTGCGCATTCTGGCTCCGGCACACGGTCTTCACCCGAGGTGCTCTGACCAGGCCTCCAACCTGACCAGAGACCCATCCCCTGTTCAGATTTCAATAAGGCGTGACCCCAACGCTTTCCCTGTTGAGCGAATAGATCCGCCAAGATACACTGACGCCGTTCGGAAACTAATACCCGGCGCACGCGGCCTCGGTCGATAAGTGCCGTGTCGAAGGAGGTAGAGTACCGTGAGGTACTGCCTCCGACCCCTCCGATCGTTCATCGCCCTCTTCACCGCCGTAGGCGCCAGCGCCCGCACGTGGTGCCTGAACCTTGTTAGGCGGCGCACGCTCCCTCGATTGAGACACCGATCGATCCACGGGTTGCAGAGCTGCCAATGCTGTCATGTCGCAATCGTCACCTGGTCCCTCGAACTCCCGCCGGCGCCCCAACGCGGCTCATGGCTCTCTATCCGAACCCGGCAAGCGGGCGCGTGGTGATCCCGTTTTCGAGCGGTTACGGCGAGAGGGTGCGGCGCACCGTGTACGACGTGGCCGGGCGCGAGGTGGCCCGCGTCTTCGAAGGCTGGCTGCGACCCGGAACAGGGCAGTGGATCTGGTCGGTCGAGGATGAGCGAAGCAGAATCAAGCTGGCGGCCGGGGTGTATGTGGTTCGGCTCAGGACCGAGCACGGGGTGCAGGCGCGCAAGTTGGTGCTCGTGGAGTGACGTTGGCACGAGGACGATTTCGTAGCCAGACCTTGATGCGCTCGCACAGGAGGTCCTCGCGGGTGACGCCGGGCAGCAGGGTCGCCAGGACGTCGGGGTACCGGGCGAGCACCTGGTCGCCCAATGTGGAGTAGCTCTGTCTCCATTCGAGAACTTCGCAGCCCATCTGGTCGATCACCTGTCGCCATTCCGCTACGGTGAAGCGGTTCAGAGTATCCAGACGCTTGTAGCGCCTTGCAGCGACGCGCTCGCCCTCATGGGTCGCGACAAAACGATCATACTCAGACAGCGTCAGCCTCGCGTGCGCCCAGGGAATATCGACGATGCCGCGCTTGTGACAGCCGCGAACCCAGTAATAGGGATCGATACTCAGATGAATCAGGCCGCCGCCTTTGACCACGCGCACCATCTCTTGCAAAGCCGGCTCGATGGGTCTGATGTGCTCCGTCGCCGAACGGGACATCAAAACATCGAACGTCCCCGTCGCGAAACCAAGGGAGGTGGCGTTCATCCGCGCAAATTGCGTTGTGCCTGGTGGCAATGCACCTGAGGCCTGGCCCATTGTAGCTGCGAGCCTTCGCGCTTGCTCCCCTCTCCCGTTGGGTGTGAACAGGGGTAGTTCGAGGTCGATGCCCACGAGAATTCTCGCCGGCTGCTCGCCGAGCACCAGAACGTTGCTTCCATCACCGCAAGCGACATCGAGTAACGCCACACCGTCCAACGGCACGGACCAGTGGCGGAAGGACTCGAGTAGCCGCTCGGCGCGACTGCGCTTCTTGGTCGCAGCAGCCGCGTATTCAGCTTCGGTCCAAGTCGCGCGCGGGGTCGTGGGCTGACGGTAGTCGAGCAGGAACTGGCGGAAGCCCCCAACTACGCGTAACCGGCTGTCGTCATCCCGGATGAATTCTCTCACGGTGGACTCCCGAGGCGGACTCCCGGAGCACGAGCGCGGCCACTGGCCTCACGGCCCACCTTGAGGCCAGGGCTCTTTCGAGGGCGACAAGGTTTCCGACGCCCGAAGCAGAACGAATCTCGCGAACACAACCATGAACAGGAGGACGCTGAAGATCATCACGATGACGATCCAACGGTCTTTGAAGCTGAGCGGGCTCAGCGACAATGGCCTGAGCGGCGTGACTGTAGCGAAGGCTCGCTTCCGCCGTAGTCGGAGCTCCATGGACTCGTAAGAAAGCATCGATCGGGCCAGAGGTGTCGGCTCTTAAACGGTGCATCCACCGTCTCGCACTGTCTCACCGCAAGGCCGGCGCGACGCTTCGAGACACTTCGAGACAGGGATCCACGCTGGAGCGCCTCCTTGCTGGCGCTGCAAGCCCCTGCCCTAGAGCAAGTTGATACCGGGATGCGGGAATGGCGCCGGCTGTGCGAGCAGCTTCCCTTTGGATGCCTCCGCCCTAGGAGGCAGGCATGCGGAGAACCGCATGGTCCCGGGCGGGCTGGGCTCTCCCAAGGAGTGAGTCGCGATGCCTGGTGTGCTCGTCGTCGAAGATGAACCGGTCGTGCAGCTGCATTTGGCTCGGCTCGTGGTCGATCTGGGTTACGAACTGTGCGGCACGGCTGCGGACGGTGCGGAAGCACTAGCCTGCGCTGCGGTGAGCCTGCCTGACCTCGTGCTCATGGACGTCCGCCTCCCAGGCGGCCTGGACGGTATCGCGACCGCAGGCGAACTGACGGCGCGCCACGGAGCGGCCATTGTCTTCGTGACCGCTCACGCCGACGACGAGACGGTGGCGCGCATCGAGGCCGCCGGTGCTTCGGCCTATGTCATGAAGCCATTCCTGGCCCCCGAGATCCGCGTCGCCCTCTCGACCGCACTGCGTCGGGGCGGGAACGGCAGCGGCGGGAGCAGCAGCGAGTCTGGGCGACGGTTGCAGCCTGATGCCACGCGAGAGCCGCAGCGCGAGGCCACGCGAGCGTTGCAGCGCGAGACCGGCAGGAGGCGGCAGCGAACTTCCTTGGACGGCAGGCGAGTCCTGCTGTACTCGCACGACACGTTCGGGCTGGGGCATCTGCGGCGCTCGCTGAACCTGGCCCGGGCGATGTTGCGCCAAGACCCGCACCTCTCGCTCCTCCTCGCCACCGGCTCGCCGGTGGTGCATGGGTTCGCCGTACCGCCGGGGATGGACTACGTCAAGCTGCCATCGGTACGGAAGATCGCACCATCACGCTACGCCTCACGCTCCCTCGAGCTGCCCGGGGGCGAGATCACGGCATTGCGCCGTGAGATCCTGCTGCGCACCGCCAAGGACTTCGAGCCCGATCTCCTGGTAGTCGACCACGCGCCGACCGGCATGGGCAACGAGATGCTGCCGGCGCTCGAGCAGCTGGAGAGGCGCGACTGCATCCGCGTGCTGGGAATGCGCGACGTCATCGACGATCCGGTGAGCGTTCGCGGCGTCTGGGCACGCGAGGGCACGCAAGCGGTGCTCGCGCGACTCTATGACCAGGTGTTGGTGTACGGCATGCAGGGGGTCTTCGACCCCGTCACGGCCTACGGCTTCGAGCCGGAGGTGGCGGCCAAGACGCGCTTCGTGGGGTTTGTCACGGGCTCCGAGGCCACGGACGGCGAGCGCGAGGCGTCCTTCCTCGAGACCCTGCCGCGACCGCTCGTGGTGGTGACCATCGGCGGCGGCGACGGGGCCAACGAGCTCGTGCACTGCTGGCTCGACATGCTCTCCCGCTTCCGCTCGCGCATCGACTTCTGGAGCGTGGTGCTCACCGGCCCGCTCGTCCCCCCACCGCTTGCCCGGCAGTTCGCCGCCGCCACGCGGCAGCTGCCCGTCACCCTCAGGGACTTCGTGGCGTCCACGCGACCGTACACGAGCCGTTCGGATCTCGTCGTCTGCACCGCCGGCTACAACACGATGACCGAGGTGCTGGCCGTGGCAGCTCGGGCCCTCGTCGTTCCTCGCGTCCTCTATCGCAACGAGCAACTACTACGCGCCGAGCGCCTCGCCGAGCTGGGGCTCGTCGAGCTGCTGCGCCCCGAGCACCTGGATCCCGCCCGGTTGCTGGCCAGCGTCGAGGCCCAGCTCGCCAGCAGCCGCACCCCGCTGCGCGAGGCCCGCACCGCGCGGCTGCTGCGTTTCGATGGCGCCGACCGGGCCGCAGACCATTGTCGAGAGCTCCTCGGCGCTGCCTGCGCCACAACGAGAGGTGGAGCATGATGGAGAGCAGCGCCTGCCTCAAGGTCGCCTACGTCCTCAAGCGCTTCCCGCGCTTCTCGGAGACGTTCATCCTCACCGAGATTCTGGAGCTCGAGCGGCGTGGCGTGGAGGTGGTGGTCTACTCCTGGCTGAAGCCCGGCGAGGGGCGCTTCCACGCCCAGACCTCGCAGCTGCAGGCGAAGGTGCACTATCTCGATGAGCTCGATCCGTACCTCTGGCACGAGTGGCTGACGGCGCAGTGGCCCGTGCTCGGACCACGGGTCGAGCGCTTCTGGGAGATCCTGCGCGATTCCCTCGAGCGCGGCGACTCGGGGCGGCTGCCGGAGATCCTCTGGGGCGCCTGGCTGGGGGCGGAGGTGCTGCGGGAAGGCGTGCAGCACATCCACTCGCACTTCGGCACCATGTCGAGCACCGTGGCGTGGTTCGCGTCGCGGGTCTCCGGCGTGCCGTTCAGCTTCACCGCGCACGCCAAGGACATCTTCGCCTACTCCATGTCCGACCATCGCCTGCGCGAGAAGCTCGCCGCCGCCAGCCGGGTCATCACCGTGACGCGTTTCAACCGGCGTCACCTCCTGCAGCAAGGATCTGGTCTCGATCCTGCCGCCGTGCGCGTCATCTACAACGGCATCGATCTCGACTCCTTCGCCCTGGATCCCGGGCGCGTGCGGCAGTCGAACCTGATCCTGTCGGTGGGACGCCTCATTCCGAAGAAGGGCTTCGACGACCTGCTCGACGCCTGCGCCCTCCTGAAACAGCGGGGAGTCGACTTCCACTGCCTGGTCGTCGGCGAGGGGCCCGACGAACCCACCCTGCTGCAGAAGCGGTTCTTCCTCGGGCTCGAGCGCGAGGTGGAGTTCTGCGGCGCCAAGCCGCAGCACGAGGTGGCGAAACTGATGCAGAGGGCGACGCTCCTCGCCCTCGCCTGCAAGGACGGACCTGAAAACGATCGCGATGCGTTGCCGACCGTGTTGCTCGAGGCGCTCGCTTGCAGCCTGCCGGTGGTGTCGACGGACTTCTCGGGCATCCCGGAAATCGTCGATTCAGGCGTCGACGGCTTGCTCGTGCCGCCCGGGGACGCGGACGCGCTCGCCGATGGGATCGAACGGCTGCTGGCCTCGCCCGAGCTCCGGCTGCGCTTCGCCAAGGCGGGGCGCGACAAGGCGGAGCGCCGATTCGACGTGCGCCACAACGCCGGCGAGCTGCTCGATGTGTTCCTGGACTGCGCCCGGCGTCGGCCCGCGGCGCTGCGGACGAACGAGCGCGGTCGGCGCGTGCTCGTCCTCTGCGCCGACCGCGGCTTGCCCTTCGGCGGCACGAAGGGCGGCTCGGTGCACCTGCAGGAGTTCTCAGAGGCGCTACAGGCGGCAGGTTGGTCGCCCACGCTCGTGGTCGCGGGTCGCGACACGGGGAGTACTCATGTGCCTGAGTATCCGGTCTTGACGCTGCCACGCAGGTCGGGCAATGGCAACGGGGGGACCGAATCCCGCGAAGCACAGGGATTCCACATCCAAGCCGTACAGCGGCTTCTCGGCGACTTGCATCGGACCCGGGGGTTCGACTTCGTCTACGAACGCTACTCGCTCTTCAGCACGGGCGGCCGGATGCTGGCGCAGAAACTCGGCATTCCCCATGTCCTCGAAGTGAACGCGCCCCTCATCGACGAGGCGACGGAGTTCCGCCAACTGGAGGACATCGAGCTGGCGCGGGACGTCGAGCGCTATCTCTTTTCCACCACCGATCACGTGATCGTGGTGTCGAGCGAGTTGCGCGACTACGTGCTCCGGGTCGCGCCGGCGGCCCCGGTGAGCGTGATCCCGAATGGCGTGCGGCTGGAGCCGTTCGAAGCCGGCGAGAGAGCCGATGCCTGGCGGGAGCGTCTGTGGGTCGCCGGCGCCGAAGAGTTCCTCGTCGGCTTCATGGGTCGCGTGCGCCCGTGGCATGGCGTGGAGCTCTTGATCGATGCGGTCGCCGGGCTGGGGCCGGAGGCAGGCGTCTCTCTCTGTGTGGTGGGCGCCGATCGGGAGGTGGGCCCGGGCCTCACGCAGCGGGCAAGGGAGCGCGGCCTGGATGGGCGCTTCCGCTGCCTCGAACCGGTGCCGCACGACGTCGCGCCGCAGGTGCTGCAAGCGATGGACGTCCTGGTGGCGCCGTACCCGCAGCTCGAGCGTTTTTACTTTTCCCCGCTCAAGGTGTTCGAATACATGGCCGCCGGCAAGCCGATCGTCGCTTCGGCGATCGGTCAGGTGCGAAGGATCCTGGTGGACGAACACACCGCGCTCCTCGTGCCGCCCGGCGACTCCCGCGCTCTCGGAGCCGCACTCCTCCGCCTGCAGGCAGATCCCGCGCTCGGGACACGGCTGGGGAGTGCGGCACATGCAGCGGCGCGGGAACACACCTGGGCGAAGCGCATGGAGAGCGTGGGCGCGATTCTCGAGTCCCTGCGCCCCGGTGCTGAAAAGCTGCGCCCAGGCGCGGAATCAGTGAAGCGCGCGGAGACCGGCGCGGGAACCGGTGCAGAGAGACCCGCGGGCACTCCCATGGAGACGTATGCCACGGATCCGCTCTAAGCTGCCACACCTCGACCTCGGCTCCTACGTGCGCATCTGGCGCGAGATGGGCAAGCACCTCTACCCGCACCGCGGCGCTCTGGCGCGGAGCGCGTTGGCGTCCTTCGGCGTCTCCCTCACCGCCTTGCTCGCGCCGTGGCCGCTCAAGATCGTCTTCGATTACGTGCTCGCGCCGCCCAAGGGCGCGCACCCCGAATGGTTCTCGCGCTGGCTCGTCGGGATCGACCCGGGCTGGATCTTGGCGGGGGCCGCGGTGTCGGTGCTGGCGTTCACGGCCATCAACGGCGCTCTCTCCTACACGGCCACCATCCTCTCTCAGGTGACGGGGCACCAGGTCGTGGCGGCGATCCGGGCCCGGCTCTTCGCGCACACCCAGCGCTTGCCGCAGTCGTGGCACGACTACCGGGAGACCGGCGACGTCATGGCGCGACTGACCGGTGACGTCCAGCTCGTGGAGGAGCTGCTGGTGGACAGCGTGGTCACCTTCGCGAGCCAGGCCTTCCTCATGCTGGGCATGCTGGGCATCATGTTCTGGCTCGATCCGCTGCTCGGGCTCGCTTCCATCTCCATCGCGCCGCTCTTCGTGATCGCCGCCTTCAGCTTCTCGGGCCGGATCAAGTCCGCGGCGCGCAAGCAGCGCACCACCTACGGGAAGATCGTCGATTCGATCCAGGAAACGCTCGTTGGAATCGCGCACGTCAAGAGCTTCGGGCAAGAGGAAGCGCGCGAGGAGGTCTTCTCGCGCTCGACGGATCGTGACGTGCGGACGAACATTCGCACCACGCGACTGGAGGCCAAGTATCAGCGCACGGTCGAGATGTTGAACGCGCTGGGCACCTGTCTCGTTCTCGGCCTCGGTGCCATGCGTGTCCGCGACGGCGTCATGACACCCGGCGACCTGCTCATCTACCTCAACTATTTGCGGCGACTCTACCGGCCGCTCCAGCGTGTGGCTCGGGCTTCGACCCGCAGCGCCAAGGCCACCGTGCGCGGGGAAAAGATCCTCGAGGTCTTCGCGCTACCGACCGAGCCGAACGATCCCGCGGAGGAAATCCCCGAGGCGATGGTGCAAGGCGAGGTGCGCTTCGAAAACGTCACCTTCTCGTATCGTGGCGACGCGTCGGTGCTGTACGACGTTTCCTGCTCCATGCCGTCCGGGAAGACGACGCTCGTCCTCGGAGCCACGGGGGCCGGGAAGTCGACGATGGCGAAGCTGCTGCTCCGCTTCTACGAGCCTGCCAGCGGACGGATCCTGCTCGACGGCAAGGGCATCAGGTCTTTCCCGATCTCCCAGCTGCGCCAGCTGGTGACGCCCCTGTCCCAGGACGCCTTCCTCTTCCGCACCACCATCGCCGAGAACATCGCCTTCGGCCGCCGCCATGCGACGCGCGAGGAGATCGAGGCGGCCGCTGCGTTCGTGGGAGCGGACGCCTTCGTCCGCCGCCTGCCGGATGGGTACGACACGCTGGTCGGCGAAGGCGGTCTGACGCTCTCGGGCGGGCAGAGGCAATGGATCACCTTCGCCCGGGCCGCGCTGCGCCAAAGTCCGGTCATGGTCTTCGACGAGCCTGCCACGGGCCTCGACGTCCACGCCGAGGCCGAGACGAAGGGCGTGTTGAAGAAGCTCGGGCGCGGACGTACGATGATCGTGATCACGCACCGCCTGGGTTTCCTGGATCTCGCCGACTGGGTGATTTTCCTCTGCGACGGCCGAGTCAGCGAAGAAGGCACGCTCGAGGAGTCGGTGGAGCGACGCGGCGAGCTCTACGACTACCTGGCCCGGGGGCGGGAACATTTGGCGGCGCTGCGCTGGCTCGAACGTGTGGTGGAGCGGGGTGTCGTCCACGAGGAGCCGGGTATCCTCCGCGAGGAGCAGGGTGTCCTCCACGAGGGAGGGGCGAGGGAGGAGCGGCCGTGATCGCGCCCTTCGAGCCTTGGCGTTTCGACGCCGCTTGCGATCCCGAGGTCCTGCGGCCCAGCCTCGAGCACGGTCTCGAGCGCAACAGCGTCGGCAAGGTGCAGCTCGTCGACCTCGAGGTGCCCCGCGTTTTTCCTCGCCCGCACGGCGGACTCACCTTGCAGCTCAGCGGGCGTGCTCAGCGTGAGGGGGCGTCAGAGCTGGTTCCGGTCGTCCTCGGTGGCCATCTTCTGGGAGCGTTCGAGGGCTGGCCCGAGTACACGACGATACATGACGACAAGGTGCTGCGCTTCGAGAAGCTCCGGCTCGTCGTGCCGCTCTTCCCTTACGACCCAAACTTATGGCGCCTGCCGCAGCTGCTGCGCGAGGACCTGGCGCTAGCGCTGCTGCGCCGCGCTGGCGTGGCAGGGCTCGACGACGCTTCGGCGCTCGTACCCCGATTGCTCGGCTACCGACTCGAGCGCCGTTGCGTCGTCCACCATCGTCCCCTGAGCGGATCGAAGCGCACAGCGGCAGCGGCCCTCGTCACCAAGGCGCTCCGTCCGAGCCGTGTGGCAGCACTCCAGAATGCCGTCCAAACTCTCATCACTGCCGGCGCCGAAGACCTCGCCCCGAAGACCCTGCTCCTCGACCCCAGGCGTGGCCTGTACGTCATGGAGGAGGCACCGGGCCGCTCTCTCCGCGAGCTCGTCTCTCAGGCCGTCCCTCCGCCGTCCGTCATGACCCCGGAGTTCGCCTCGGGATGCGAGGCTGCGGGCCGCGCCCTCGCCCGACTGCACGCCCTCCCGAAGGAAGCTTTCCCGCGGCGGTGTGTCGCCGATGCACTGCGACCGCTCGACGGGCTCGTCGAGCTCGCCCGCCAGTTGCTCCCGCAGTGGTCGGAGGAACTCGGCCGGGCGCGTGACTCCGTCTTCGCCAAAGCACCGTCGGACCTCCAGCTTCGTGATCAGTCCACGGTGCACGGCGACTTCTACGACAAGCAGGTGCTCTACCGTGCCGGGCGTGCCACCGTCCTCGACTGGGACGGACTCGCCTGTGGCGACCCGGCACGGGACCACGGCAACTTCACCGCCCATGTGGCCCTGCGCGCCGAGCAAACGCCAGAATGCGCGGCAGAGATCGAGCGGGGTGCGGTGCGCTTCGATCGCGGCTATGGCAGCAGCTCCTCCGAGTTCGCCGCCCGCGCTCGCTGGTGGGAAGCGGCGACGCTCGTCCGTCTGGTGGCGCTCTACGGCTTGCGGCGACGCTGGCAGCACCTGGTTCCAGCGCTCCTCCGACGCTCCGGGCGCTCGCTGGAATCGTTGTCTGGGGTGGCAATGCTTCTCGCGTTGATGCTCACAGGGATCCCACGCCAGGCTCGGGGACAATCTCCCGAGTACATGAAGATCCAGCCACACGTGGGTCAAGCGCTCGAGATCTCCGGGGCGTGGAGCGATGCTGGACTCTTCGTCGCGAGCGACATCCAAGTGCTGCCCGAACCACGCTCCCCTCAGCTGCGAGGTGCGCTCGAAGCCGTGGACGTGGAGAAACGCACTCTCGTCGTGTACGGCGTGCGCCTGCAGCTCACGGACGGTACCAAAGCGGACAGCACCGAAAGCGCTGGTGCCGCCCTCGCAGCCCTGCAGCCCGGGCAGCGCATCGAGGTGAGCTGCGCCGTGGACGAGCGCGGGACCTGGACCGTTCGCCGTCTGAACACCAGCACGGTCAAGGCGAGCGACAAGATCAAGGGCACGACCACCCGTGCGGCGGTAGACGGGGCCGCGCCCGACACGCTCGAGATCTCGGGGTTGCGCATCCTGCTCACGGCCAAAACCCAGGTGAAGGTACCGCAGCAACAGCAGCAAGAGGTTCGGCGCGAGCGCGACCTCTTTCCCGACCTGGCCCGGCGCGACCGTACGCACGCGACGGCGTCGCTCGCTGGGAACAGGATGCGCTTTCTCGGCGAGTATCGCGGTCACGCGCGCTCGCGCACGGATTACGACCTTTCGCGACGTTACGACTCGGATGCGAGCGAAGGCTCCTCCGAGCTGCGTCTGGGCTTCGCAGGCTACTGGTCCGAGTCGCTGTGGACCTTCGCGCAGATGCAGATCAGCCACGCCACGGCGCTGGATCCGGAAGAGCTGCTGCGCCCTCGCCTCGAAGGCAGACTCACGCAGCTCTACGCGCTGTTCCACACTCGGGGAGCGCATCGTGTCGCCCTGCAGGTCGGCCGCCAGGACTTCGACGAGCCGCGCGAGTGGATCTTCGACGAATACCTGGACGCGGCGCGACTCGTCCTCTACGGGTTCGGCCCCCTCGTGGTCGAGGCAGCATTCATCCGGCCCTACCACCCGATCAATCCCGCCTTCGCCACCTGGTCGGACGGGTTCGCGATGGCGCGCTGGTACTTCAACTCGCAGAACCACGTGGCGGTCTGGGGTCTGGCGCGGAGCGATCGCAACCCGGTCCGTGAGCGCCAGCCCGTGTGGATCGGCGCCCGCTACTTGGGGCAGTGGCGCGGCACGGTGCGACCATGGCTGGACCTAGCGTCGATGCGGGGTGAAGACAAACATCGCACCCTGCGCGCCTGGGCCTTCGATGCCGGCGCCACCTGTGTCGCCACCGGCGTCCGGGGCATGCCTGCACTCACCGTGGGCTATGCCGTGGGCTCGGGCGACGCCTCGACTGCCGACGGTGTCGACGGCAACTTCCGACAGACCGGCTACGAGGACAACTGGTCGCGCTTCGGCGGCCTCGTGTCGCAGAAGATCTATGGCACGCTGCTCGACCCCGAGCTCAGCAACCTCGAGGTCTCGACTCTCGGCGTGGCTGCACGACCGATGCGTGACGCCTCGGTCGAGCTCATCTGGCACCGCTACCGGCAGCAGGCGGCCTACGACAAGCTGCAGGGCAGCAATCTCGTCGATCCACCGGCGCGCCCGAACGGTGCCAGCGCCGATCTTGGCTGGACTGTCGAGGTCGTGGCGGCGGCACCTGCATTGTGGGGGAGGCTGCGCGCCAGCTGGACCACCGCGTTCTTCCGACCTGGCGACGCGTACAACCCGCGCCATGAAGACGCGATCCTGAACCGGCTCGATCTCACTGCTTGGTTCTGAGCCCGAGCTGCGCCGTTCGCTCGCCGGGGGCCTCGCGCTCCTTGGTGGTTCGCTCGCCAGCAGCCGCCGCCTCGAGCTGCTCCAGCCGCCGGTAGAGCGTGGCGCGGCTCATGCCGGCCAGCCGCGCCGCTTGGGCGCGGTTGCCGCCCGTCTTGGCGAGGGCGTCGAGGAGCCGCTGGTCGGTGCGCCGTTCGCGTTCGGCGCGCGTCCAGAGGCTCGCCCCTCCGGAATTCGAGCCCTGCTCCTGATGCGGCGCAAACTCCTGGATCTCCTCAGGCAAGTCCTCCGGCTCGAGCCGGAAGGTGTGACAGGCAAGCACGGCGAAGTCGATGGCGTGGCGCAACTCCCGCACGTTGCCGGGCCAGTCGTACGCCCCGAGGGACCGCTGTGCCGCCTCGCTCACCGAGTCGATGGCCTTCCCTACCACCCGGCGCGCCTGTTCGAGGAACCATTGCGCCAGAAGCGGCACGTCCTCGCGCCGCTCGCGCAGTGCCGGCAAATGCAGGCGCGCCACGCGTAGGCGGTACAAGAGGTCGGCGCGGAATCTGCCGGCGCGCACCTCCGCGCCGAGGTCGTGCTGCGAAGCCACGACGACACGCACGTTCACCGGACGCGAGCGCGTCTCGCCGAGCCGGGTGATCCGGCGTTCCTCGAGCGCGCGGAGGATCGTCCTTTGCAGGCTCGGAGACATGTCGCCGATCTCGTCGAGGAGCAGTGTGCCCCCGTCCGCGGTTTCGAAGAAACCCGGCTGATCGCGGACTGCGCCGGTGAAGGCGCCGCGCCGATGTCCGAACAGCTGGCTCGAGAGCAGCGAGTCCGTGAGTCCCCCGCAGTTGACGGCAACGAAGGGACCCTGTCGCCTCGAGCTGCAGGCGTGGAGTGCCCGTGCCGCGAGCTCTTTCCCCGTTCCCGTCTCGCCTTCCACAAGGACGGTCCAGTCGAGCCGCGCGAGCTCCTGGATCTGTTCGAAGACACGTTGGATGCCGGCGCTCTTGCCCACGAGACCCTGGAAGCCTGACGGCGATGTCGGGCGGGGGGCAGGGCGCGACGGCACAGCGTCGCGCCCGGGTGAACCCTGCCCACAGGGCAGGCTCTGTTCCTGGCGCCGCAGCTCTTCGAGGTGGCCGCGGGCGCTGGCAAGGGCTGCCCCCACGTCGGCGCTCATGACCGGCTTCACCAGATAGCCGAGCGCTCCCACCTCTTCGACCCGCCGCATCGTTTCACGGTCGGAGTACGCGGTGACGAAGATCGCCCGGAGGTCGTGGGTCTCACGCAACTCGCGCGCCAGAGCGACGCCGTCCGAGTCGTCCGCGAGCCGCAGGTCCATGAGGACGAGATCGGGCGTCTTCGCCGCCTTCGCGACACCGGCCATCGCCTCGGCGCGGCAGTCAGCGCTGCCCACGACTTCCCATCCCAGGTCGCGCACGATCTTCTCCAGATGCACGCGCATCAGGACCTCGTCTTCGACGATGAAGAGCCGCCGCGACATCATCACGCCACCGCCTTTTGCATCCTGTCGGTCCTGGGGAAGGTGACGTGCACGCGCGTGCCGGCGTCGCTCTCGATGGCCACCGAGCCTCGCAGCTGTTTCGCGAAGGTCGAGACCAACGTCATGCCCATGTGCCCGGGCTTCCCGCGCTGCGCTCCCGGCAGCATGCCGACACCGTCGTCGGCCACGGTGAGCACGCAGGCATCACCCTGACTGGCCAGCTGTAGCCGCACCTCCCCGGAGCGATCCGCTGGGAAAGCGTGCTTCAGGGCGTTGGAGAGCAGTTCGTTGGCGAGAAGACCGACGGTCATCGCCCGATCGACATCGAACCGCAGGTCCTCGAGATCCAAATGCAGGGAGATGCTCTGGCTGTGGCCGTAGCTGTCCAAGAGGTGCGACGCCAGCTGCCTCAGGTAGTCCCGAGCGTCGATATGCTCGAACTGACCCGCACCGTAGAGAGACTCGTGGACGAGCGCCATGCAGCGGATGCGGTTCTGGCTCACCTCGAGCTTTTCGGTCAGTAGGCGGTCACCGATCGAGCGCGACTGGAGGTCGAGCAGGCTGGAGACCACCTGCAGGTTGTTCTTGACCCGATGGTGAACCTCGCGCAGGAGCATCTCCTTTGCTTCGAGAGAGCGCTGCAAACTCGTTTGAATAGCCCTGAGCATGGCGACGCACTGCATCGAGATCGCGAGCCGTTCGGCCATGGAGTTCAAGGTGCGCCACAGAAGAACGGCGACCAGGAACACGAGCGCGGCGACGGTAATGCTGGTAGCGAGAACGGTATGGCTCGCTTCCACCCTTCGAGCCGTGAGCGCGACCGCGACGACCAGCGCCACGGTCGCCAGGGATCCGAGGAAGATGCACCGACGCAAGCTCAACACTGGCCTCCGCTCGGGTCGAATCTCACCGCAGCAACAGAATCTTGCGCGTCTCCGTTGTGCCCGCTGCCCGCAGGATCACGAAATAGAAGCCCGAAGGAGCCGGCGTGCCGTCCTCCTGCTGGCCTTCCCACTCGCAGGTGAAGGTGGAGACCGGGCGATCACCGTGTTCGAGGCGGCGGACGCGGCGACCGGCAACGTCGTAGACGTCGATGCTCACCGTGGACGGATCCCGCACGCGAACCCCGATCTCGATGGCGCCGGCGAAGGGGTTGGGTGCCAGCGACTGGAAGGAGGCGGAGCGTGGCCCCCTGTCCTCGGGTGCTGGCAACACGAAAGCGACCTCGGTGTCGGCGTTGACGTCGATCCCCGTCAGGGTGACGTTGGTGAACTCGGCGACACCAGTCGTCGTAGGTGGCGTCACCGTCGCATCGTAACGTCCGGGTGAGAGCGCAACGATCGCGACGCCGTCGGCCCCTGATTCCCCGTGGGGTGCGTAGACCTCGGCGCCCGCAGGCGAGGTCAGCAAGCGGAGAACCGCGCCGCCTACCGGTGCGTTCATGGTGTCCGTGACCCTGGCGGTGAGCAGAACGCCGGTTTCGAGGACGATATCCTCCAGTGCGACGTCACCCGCCACCGTCACCGGAGGCAATCGCCGGGCCACGAGACGCGCGCCACGAGGCGGCGCCAGCAACAGCTCGATCTCCCGCCGTGGCAGCGCCAGGTCGAAGGCCCCGGTCGACGCCGTGCTCGTGAACGGCGCACCGACCGCCTCCCCGCTGGGGACGGCGCGCGCCTGAACGGTGACGTCGGCGACGCCCTCCCCCGCCGTGTCGACTAAACGTCCGTTCACGTGCACCCATCCGTGCGCCGGGAGCCCGGCGGTGACCGTCATGTCTTCCGTCACCGGGATGCCGCGCAGAGTGGCGCGGTCGAGGTTTCTACCCGAAGGCGGGTCGAAGCGGAACGAGTACATGTCGGGCCGGAGCGTCAGCTCGACATGACCCTTCGCATCCGTCTTGTTCCGTGGCATGAAGAGTTTTTTCCCGGTGTTCTCCTGGATGACGTCGAGCTCGGCCCCCGCGAGCGGCGCGCCGGTGGAATCGAGGGCGACGGCGGTCACGAGGAACCCGTTCTCCAGAACGCGATCCAGCCTCGTGTCGCCTCCGATCGTGACGCTGTCCATCCGCGCCGCGACCGCTCGGCAACCCGGGGGCGAGACGAAGCGTACTTCGAAGGTGCCCGGCGGCACTGCCGTCTGGTAATCGCCGTTCGCGCCGGTCGACTTGTTCAGCAGCATCACCTTCACGCCATCCTCCCGCCTGCGCAAATCGAGATCGACGCCGCTCCAGGGCCTGCCGCCCGGATCGCTGACATGCCCGTAGAGCAGCACGCCGGGCTCCAGGGCCACGTCGAGGTTTCGGTCCCCCAGGACCGTCATGGCGTCGAGCTGCAGCCCTTGCCAGTGCGCACCGCGCGGGGGAGTGAAACGGAAGCGGTAGAGTCCGTCAGGGACGACCACAGCGTAGGCGCCGGTGGCAGGATCGGTCCTGTCGTTCGGCGTGAACACCCGTCCGCCCGACATGCGGTCCACATCCACATCCACCCCTCCGAGCGGGACGCCATCCGCCGTCCTCACCACACCTGCCACCACCGTGCCCGGATCGAGCACGACATCCAGCTCGAGCCCACGGTCGGGCCTGAGATCAATCGGCGCGAACTCCTTGCCGAGGAGCCTCGAGCCCGGCGGCGGGGCGAACGTCACCGTGTACAGCCCAGGAGGCACGCAGACGCTGTAAAAACCGAAGACATCGGTGCCGTCACCGTGTGTCGTGAGCTTGACCCCAGTGTCGTAGTCGAAGAAGTCCAGGTCTCCCTCGACCACGGGGCGCCCCGCACCGTCGCGCACGAAGCCGGAGAGGCACGACGCCAACGCGCCGGCAGCGAACCCCCCTAACCCGACGGCGAACGCAACGGCGCTCACCGCGCAGGTTCGGCAGCTCTTCCCACCTCGGAATGACATGACCCCGCGCCCCGTTCTCTGCGGGCACGGAAAGGCATGCTGGCCCTCTCCGAGCCGTGGGCCTATGAGCCAGCCCCGGGCCGGCTCGGCATATGTGCATTTTATGAGCCCCTCGGAAGGAGATGAATCGGGCAGACACCTAAATATGTAGTAAGGAAAACGCCCGACTGTCACGACGAGGCGATCTCGCTAGCATGGCGTCAGCACAGGAAGGAAGTCGCATGACCGCCTGCCGGGGGGAGTCGCTCTTGATTCGAGCCGTGGCCTGGACCTCTGCATGCCTGCTCTCTGGCTCCGCAGCAGCTCAGACGCTGGATGGAATCGAGTTTCGCGACACGGCGCAGCAGAGCGAAGTCCTGCTCAAGATGAGTGGGATGCCGACTCCGCGTGTTCTCGAGCTAGCCTCCCCTGCCCGCCTCGTCCTCGACCTCGAGGGGACGAGGAAGGCTCTCCAGGTGAGCCCTCCAGAGTTGACGGAGGGCCCCGTCGCACGGGTGCGTGTCGCGCAGTTCGCCCAGCACCCCGTTCCGATCACGCGGATCGTCGCCGATCTGCGCCGGCCGTGCCGGTACGACCTGCAGTGGGTGGAGGGCGGTCTCGTCCTGGTGCTGACGGACAAGCCAGCTGGCGTTGCAGAGGAACTGGTGGAGAACGCGGATGTCCTGCGGCGCTTCCTCGATGTGTACCAACGCGATCGAGACCCGGATGGGGCGATGGCTCTCCTGGTCGACGGGATCCGCGGGAACAAGATCCGCTTCGACGACACCGAGAATCTGAAGGCGGTTCTGGACGACGTTGCCGAGTACTATGCGTCCCACAACCAGGACGACAAGCAGTTCATGGATCTCGTCACCAGCATGCTGGATGGGGGACGTATTCGACTCATCGTCGATCAGTTCCACGACAAGGCGCTTCGCGAGGCAGTCCCCGAGAAAGGTGCGGCTCGAACCCGGAAAGGAACCGGTGTCGGAGGCTCTTCGGCCCAGTCGGCAGCGGACCGCTATTCGAGCCTGTACGTGCTTGCTGTGGAGGCTGAGCGCCGATGGAGAGCTCCCGCAGCACTCACCATCGACAACCTCGCCTCCAGAGGCCAGGAGTGGAAGCCACTGGCGTATTCCGTCACCTGCAAGAACCGCGCTGGCCGCACCGTAGCCTTGCCCGTCGATCTGATCGTTCAGGTAATTCCTCCCAATGCCGCCAGGCATGACGCCAAGGCGCGCACTCTCGTCCCCATGCGGGTTGGATCCTTCGTACTCCGCGCGAGTACCGCGGACGGGGCGCTCCAAGTGGAGAAGCAGGTAACCATCCAGCCGCAAACGATGCCGGAAGAGCCCATGGCTTCATTGATACCGAGGCGTGGGATCCTGGAAATCGACGAGCGCGCCGAATTCACGGTCACTGCAAACGACGCTCTGCAGCGAAAGGGATGGAGAGTCGAATGGGAACCTCAGGACGTCTTGAGCGGGCTGAAGAACTACGAGGATAGCTCCAAGGCGGTCATCACCATCCACGCCCGTCGAAGTGGTGTCGGCCGACTTCTGGTCACCGGTGGCGGCAAGGAACTGAGCGAGGCCCAGCTCTATGTACCGCCCACGGCACCATCCAAGATTGCGCCGGTGACTCTGACCTTCGCCACGGCCGGGGCCGTCGCTGGCGCGATGGCAGCTGCTGACGATGGAAACTCGGATGCGAAGGTCTGGCTAGCGTATGCGGCAGTGCCAACGCTGGCGCTGAGCGCCGTTATCAACTGGTGGCGGTATCGGGAGCAGGGAGAGACGCGTGAGCGGTTTCTCCGGGAGCAGCCCGCTTTCGAGGGTTCCCCACCGGTGGCTCGGGCCACGACTCCCCGCGAGCGGCCATGATGCCGGCAAGAAGGCCCACCTGCGGCGCCGGGCCGCCACATTAGCTCACTACTCAGGGTACCGCTTGCACCAACAAGACCTCCAGCCGGGTCCGGTGCGAACGGCACCGGACCCCGAGCGCACCGGCCTAGCAGAAGGCCGGTGCGACGGTGAGGATCCGGGAGGAGGCACCGGGCGACAGCAGTTCCAGGGTGGCGAGGAAGCTCTTGTGGGTCATCCCCGACCCGAGGAAGGTCCAGCGCGTCGCCTGGCGCTGCACCGAGCGGAATTCTTCGCGCTCGGCTTCTCCGAGGGTGCGTCGGGCAGCCCGCTCGAACGCGGCCAGGTCGAACTCCACCTGCTGAATGAGCCCGCCGTCGAGCATCCCGCCGATCTCCAGGTAGCCGTCGATGGCGGTCGCGACTTCCTCCGGGCTGCAGGCGGCGCCGATGGCCTCCACCATCAAGGTATCCAGCTTGGCGTGCTGCGCTTCCTCCATCCAGTGGTGCTTCAGGAGGCTCTTGAACTGCGGGTCCAGCTCTCCATCGTCGCGGATGCTGTCGACGTAGTGACGCTGCGTCATCCATTCGATCTGCAGGATGGCGAGCGCCACGGAGAGCGGGTGCTTCGACAGCACGGCCTGCGCGATCGCCTCGGGCGGACCGATGACCTCGCACTCGCTGCCGAATTCGCGCAGGAACTCCTGGCGGAAGCGCCGGAACAACTGGATGTGCTTCGCTTCCTCGGCCGCGAACTGCAGGAAGGCCCGCACCCGCGTATCGTCGGCGTGCAACATCGGCCGGACATGATCGAGGACGTAAGGCACGATGAACTCTTCGACCAGGCCGAAGATATAGAGGTAATCGTGCCCGCGAATCTGGTTCAGGATGCGCTTCTCGGCAGGTGACAGGAAGGCGAGGCCCTGGACACGCGCCAGCGACTCCGGCAAGAACGGCTTGGAGAAATCGAGGCGCTTGTCGCCGCCGATCACGTCTTCCACGCGCCAGTTGACCCGCTCGGAAGCGGCGAGCGCCGCCTCATAGGTGTAGCCCGGCCAGCCCTCGCGGCGCATGCCGCCGGCGGCTGTGGGGCTCGGGTCCAGGGTCATCGTTTCGGGTCGCATGGGGTTTCCCTTCGTGGCGGTCACTTCGTCCGACGGGTCGCTCCCGTCTCTTGAAGAAGGAAACGCTGCCACCGTGTGAGAAACCGTTGGAAGGACCGTGGAGAATGCGGGAAAATGACGGTGGAATCTCCGGAGTCTGCAGCCACGCGCCCTCGTTCCAGGCCCTCTCACCCCATCCATGGCAGGGTCGCCGTGAGGCATTAAGTTGTTGCGGATAAACCTGTTAGGCGATCTTGAAGTGCTCCGCGAGGGCCCCGGAGGAAGCGAGGGGCCGACGTGGAGCTCGTGATCGTTGAGCGTCGCTTCGATACCCCGGTCGATTTCGAGTCGATTCAATCGGTCGAAAGCGCCAGCGCCGGTTGCCTGCAAACGCACCGGGTGACCTTCGTGCAGACGCTCTTCTCGCGCGACCGCAAACGCATGCTCTGTCTGTACGAAGCGCCGGACGCCGAATCCGTCCGGGTTGCCGAACGCAAGGCCGGTGTTCCCTTCGACCACGCCTGGGCCTGCGAACGCATCCGGGAACATGGTGCGGGGCCCCCGCCGACTCGCGGGTACACGTCGTTGCCGAGAGACGCTTCACCGCGCCGATCACGCCGCAGGACGTCCGCAGGATCCAAGCGGCTCGACCTCGTGCTTGGAGGCAAACGACGCCAAGCGCCTCGAGTCCTATCTCTCCCAGGACGGGCTCACGATGATCTGTGTTTTTCTGGCCCCGGACGCGGAATCGCTGCGGCGAGCCGGGCGAATGCTCCAGATCCACGATGAGATCATCTGGTCCGCCACGCTCCACTTGCCTCTGGCTTGAGCCCTCCCAAGTTTCTCTTGCGCGCCTGCCGTACCGGGCTGGTGAAGCGGCGTGATGCCGACTGGGCCGTTTTTGTCCATGACGGCCAGCTTCATTGCGTTCCAGACGAGCCGGAGATGGCGTCAAATTGCAGGTGCCATTCCTTGCTTATTACATTGCAGGCACACCACTTGCACATTGCATGGACGACGCATGGAGTACGAAAGATCAGCGAGTTCCGTCTCGTAAAGTGGTGTCCGTTGGGTGGAGGAGGATGTGATGGATCAGGGGATGAAACGGCTCGTTCGCTCGCTTCTAGCACTCTCCACGGCTACGCTCGTTTCCTCGTGCAAGTCGAAGCAACCCGTCGAGGATGTGGCCCCGGAACCACCGGTGGCGCCGCCGGCTTGCGCGCCCGATGAAATGCTGGTCAAGTTCAAGCCGACGCTCTCTGCACAGCAGGTGGAGGCGTCGCTGGCTGGGGCGGGGTTCCAAAGCCTGGCCTATTTCCCGGCCATCGATGTCCACCTCTGCCGCATCACCTCGCCTGGCGACGCACGGGTGACGGCAGAGCGCTACACCAGCGATCCGGCGGTGGTTTATGCCGAGCCCAACTACATCTACAAGGCTTCGGCGGTGCCGAACGACCCCCGCTTCGCCGAACTCTGGGCGATGCAGAACGCCAATGACGCCGACATCGACGCGGTGGAAGCGTGGGACACGCAGAAAGGGAGTCACGACGTGGTCGTCGCCATCATCGATACGGGCGTCGACTACAACCACGAAGATCTGCACGACAACATGTGGCGGAACCCGGGCGAGACCGGGAAGGGCAAGGAAACGAACGGCAAGGACGACGACGGCAACGGCTTCATCGACGACGTCTTCGGCTGGGACTTCGCCTCGAACGACAACGATCCGATGGACGATAACGCCCACGGCTCGCACGTCGCCGGCACCATCGCCGCCAGCGGCGACAATCAAAAGGGCGTCGTCGGCGTGAACTGGCGCGCCTCCATCATGGCGCTCAAGTTCCTGGATGGCAATGGCAGCGGCGACGCGTCGGACGCCATCGGAGCCATCCTGTACGCAGCCCAGAACGGCGCCCGGGTGCAGAACAACAGCTGGGGTGGCGGCGGGTTCTCGCGGGCCTTGCAGGAGGCCATCGTGTTCGCCCGCGACCACAATGTGCTCTTTGTCGCAGCGGCAGGCAACGAGGGCAGGGACAACGACAATACGCCCAGCTACCCGTCCAACTACGAGGTCGAGAACGTGCTCGCCGTGGCCGCCTCCGATCGCGACGATCGGCTCGCGACCTTCTCGAACGTCGGGCGCAAGACCGTCGACCTGGCCGCTCCGGGCGTCGGCATCCTGAGCACGACGCCGGACAATGGCTACCAGTCCTTCGACGGCACTTCGATGGCCACCCCGCACGTGAGCGGCGTTGCCGCCTTGGTGCTGGCGCAGTATCCCGGGCTCGGGTATCGCGAGGTCATGGTGCGCCTGGCGGGCAGCGTCGAGGTGAAACCCGCGTTCGAGACCAACACCGTGAGCGGCGGGCGGCTGAACGCCCAAGGTGCGCTCTCGACCGAGCCACAGGTGGCATTCGTCAGCCGTTTGGACAATACTTCGAATGTGGACGGACCCTATCACGTGCAGGCGGAAGCCACGGACGATGGCACGATCGCTACCGCCGAGCTAGTCTACCGGGTGAATGCGGGCCCGACGACGATGGTGGGGATGACCTCGCCGGCGCCGGGCGTTTACACCGCCGACATCGCCGGCCAGGCTTTCGGGTCCGTGGTCAGCTACTTCGTCACGGTGAGCGACGATGGAGGGCAGACGCGTCAGAGCCGCACTTTCGAGTTCCAGGTCGCCGCTCCCGAGGGCGGCCAGCCGTGCGGGAACTTCGCGCTGACGCTCCCGGGATCGACATCGAACGGCCGCCAGCTGCTGCTGGGACTCGGCAACCTGGCGATCGTCATCCTCGGTATCCTGGCGCTCAGGAGAACGAGTGTCCAAGCACGTTCACGTGTGGGCAGGCAGGCCCACTGACCTGACGAGTCGCGGGTGCGGTCGTTCGCTTCGGGAGGGCCGCACCCGCGCCGCGATCCGTGTTCACCGCTTCTGGGGCTTGCTCGCCCTCGTCGTGTTCGGCATGACGCCCGGCTGCAAGCCGACGGTGCAAATGGCTTCACTGCCTCTCGAGCTGATCGTCCAGGACACCGGCATGAAGCAGGCCGGCAGCGAACCGCAAGCCCCACCATCGTACCGGCTGTTTCACGATGCTGGCGCCTTTGAGAGCTATTGGCAGAGCACCTACGGCTCCGCTCCCCCTCCGGTCGACTTCGCTCGCGAGTTCGTCCTCTGCGTTCACCAGGGCACGAAACCGACCGGCGGCTACGCCATCGCTGCCCGGGAAGTGCAATTCGACGCTGCGCAGCGTCGACTCGACTGTACCCTCGAGCTCACCGAGCCGGCGCCGGACGCCATGCTCATCCAGGCGCTGACGAGCCCTTACGCCATCTATCGCGTTTCGCTGCCCACCGGCCAGCCGTTGCCCGCGACGAAGGTGGAGATCCGTTTCCAACGCGAGCAAGCGGGCGGGAAGGTGCCGGTCCAGCTGCAGCGCATGCAGTAACTCCGGCGGGCAGGATCTGCTAGGATCCGCCCCACGGCATGCGCATCCCAACCCCCATCCGTTCCCTGGCCACAGCGCTCCTCCTCGTCACCCACCCGGCCGTGGCCCGTGCAGCGCAGCTCGTGGGGCACATCGAGCTCGCGGCGCAAGGAGAAGCCTTGCGTTCGGACGAGGTGCGGCACGCCGTCGTCTACTTCAAGCCCAGCACTCCCGTCGAGGTCCAACCGCTGCCGCGACCGAGCGAGATCAGCATGCGCCGCAAAGAGTTCGTGCCCCGCGTCGCCGCTGTCACCGTGGGCAGCACGGTGCGCTTCCCGAACTTCGATCCCATTTTGCACAACGTGTTTTCGGTCTCGGGCGCCAATGCCTTCGACCTCGGCCTCTACCCCGAAGGCGAGGGCAAGGCAGCCACCTTCCGCAGCCCAGGGCTGGTGCGCGTTTTTTGCAACGTGCACCACGACATGGTGGCGTACATCCTCGTGTTGGACACACCCTACTTCGCGTCGCCAGCCGCGGACGGGACCTTCATACTCGCCGATCTACCCGAGAAGGATGGACTGTTCGTCGTCTGGCACGAGCGCGCGGCGCCGTGGTCGCGCGAGCTCCGACCCAGTGCTTCCGACACGCTCGACGTTCGCCTCGAGGTGAGCAAGCCGCTCGTGCCCCTGCATCCTGACAAGAACGGCAAACCCTATGCAAACGCCACCACCGGCAAAGACTACCGCTGACAGCCGGACCGGGCCGTCCCTCGGGACGCGCATCTTCCTGCTCATGGCGGCGGTGATCGGCGTCTCGATCCTGCTTTCGGTGGTCGTCACCGCCATCGGGGCAGCGCGGGTTTCTCGGCGTGCCGTGTTGCGCGCTCTGAACAACAGCCAGTCGGCACTGACCGCCGTGCAGGAACAGCGCCGGCAGTACCTGCGGGGCCTGGCGCGCAGCCTGGCGCGCGATCCCTACCTGACTGCCTATGCCGCCGAGGCGGAAGGCACCGTCTACGACAGCTCGATCCTGCATCTCCTCGAAGACCGCCGGCAGGAATTCGGCTTCGGTTTCGCCATCGTGCTCGATCCCGAGGGGCGTGTTCTCGCCCGCACCGACCGCCCGGGAGCGGCGCCGGAGAACCTCGCCCAGGCGCCGCTTGTGGCCGCTGCACTGCAGCGGGGAGAGGGCGTGGGCATCTGGCAGGAAAACGGCGCGCTCTACGATGCCGTCGCCTTGCCACTGGCGAAGGAGACGACGCTGTTCGGTTTGTTCGTGATCGGCTTTCCGATCGACGACTCGCAGGCCCTCGAGATGAAGCGCCTGAGCGGCACCGATGTCGTCTATCTGGCCCTCGGGGATGCGGAAGCCGCCGTGGTGGCGAGCACTCTCGACGCGCCGAGCCAGACGCAGCTCCTGGCGGCGCTGCGCCGGAAGGGCCTGGCGGGAGGGTCGTCCCTCGCCGCCCATGGGGGAGCGCCGCTCGAGCTCGATGTCGACGGGCACGACTGGATCGCCCTCGTCCGGCCACTGCAGGCCGAGCCATCGCCGGCGGTCGCGATGGCGCTGGCGCCGCTGGACATCGAGCTGCGTGCGTTCCACCAGATCGAGCAGCTCTTGGTAGGGGCTGGAGTGGTCGCCATGCTCCTCGCGCTCGCTCTCTCGTACGGACTCTCGCGCCGCACCTTGCGCCCCGTGCGGCAGCTGGCGGTTGCCGCTGCGGCGGCGCGCCAGGGCGACTACGATCAGCAAGTCGAGGTGAGCGGCAACGACGAGGTGGCTGAGCTGGCGCAAACGTTCAATACCTTGTTGGCGGATCTGCGCGAGAAGCGCGACATGCAGAGCTATATCGAGTCGCTCTCACGCGCGATGCCCGCGCCTCTCACCGAGGCCGTTCACGGTGCGTCCGCGGAGGGCGCCACCTCCACGGAGCCGGCCCTGCCTGTGGCGGGGTCGTCCTCCCCGAAGCCAACCCAGGCAGCGCACGGCGGCGCGCCAGAGCCCGCGGCGCACGGCAGCGCGCCAGCACCCGCGGTGGCCCCGGCACTGGCGACGGGCAGCGGAGCACGGGACCAGGAGCCATCACCGCCGCCGCCACCGCCACCACCACTCGCCGGGCTACAGCCCGGTACCGTGCTGGGGGGACGCTACGAGATCTTGTCCACCCTCGGCACGGGCGGCATGGGCGTCGTTCTCAAAGCCCATGACCGGCATCTCGACGAGATCATCGCTCTCAAGGTCTTGCGCGCCGAAATCGCCCGGGACCAGGAAATGTTGGAGCGACTGAAGAGCGAGCTCAAGTTGGCGCGCAAGATCACGCATCAGAACGTGCTGCGCACCTTCGACTTCTTGGAGCTGAATGGCATCCCTTGCATCTCGATGGAGTATGTCCACGGGAGCACCCTGCGCTCGCTCCTGGCGCGCTCTGGCCGGCTGCCGTACTCTGCGGGACTGCACCTGGCACGGCAGCTCGGAGCAGGGCTCGCTGCCGCCCACGCACAGGACATCATCCACCGCGACATCAAGCCGGAGAACATCATCTTGCAATCGAACGGTAACGCCAAGCTGATGGACTTCGGTCTGGCGCGTCCCGTGGTGCGGCTGGTGCCGGGGATGACACAGGCCGGTTTCGTGGTGGGTACGCCCCATTACGTGGCCCCCGAGCAGCTGACCGGCGCCAACGTAGACCAGCGTGCCGACATCTACGCGAGCGGCGTGCTGCTCTACGAGGTGTTCACTGGCAGGCGACCGTTCCGCGGCGAAGATCCGTACGAAGTCCTGGCGCAGCAGCTGAAGGCGACTCCCACGCCGCCCCGGGTGCACTGGCCCGAAATCCCGGAAGAACTCGAACGCCTCCTGCTCCGCTGTCTCGAACGCGAGCCGGAGCGGCGCTTCTCCCATGGCGCCGACCTGCTGCGCGCGCTCGAGTCGCTGCGTGACGAGCCGAGACGGCGCCATGGGTGAGAGAAGCCGCCGCTTTGGGATCGTCCTCTGCGCTCTGGGCCCGACTTTTTCCCTCTTCAGTGCGGTGCAGGCGCAAGAGCTGCCTGGGATCGGCGGGCCCGACACGCTGCAGGCGGTCGCGAGCGACCGCTGGCACCAGTGGGGAACGCTCGGAGACCTGCGGGTGCGCGGCGATTTCGTGGACGGACTGCCTGGAGGTCGCGAAGTCCAGCGCGGCCGGTCCTTCCTGCGTTTCGGTGCCGCCGTGACGCCGCTCGCAGCGCTCGAACTCGGGACTGCAGGCGAAGCGGCCCTCGGCAGCGATCACAACTCCGAGAATCGAATCAACAACGACAACGAAACGAGCGACGACTTCAATCTCGATCTCCTCTATGGACGCTGGCGTCCGCGCCCGGAGCTCGAGATCAGCGCGGGTCGCAATGCACTCCCGTTCCTGCTCACGCCCCTCACCTGGGACGACGACCTGCGCCCCGATGGCGGCACCATCGCCGCGCGCTTGCCCAGCGGCGATTTCGATGCCTGGAGGCTCGCAGCGGGCTGGCTCGGCGTGCGCAACCTGGCCGAGAGCTGGGCACGGCTCGCGGCGGTGCAGGCTGGGTTCTCGTGGCGCGATGGTGGGCCACGCGGCGCCGACGCACGGCTGGCTTACCTGTACTGGGATCACGTCGACGCGCTCGTGGCTGACGGGCTGGCGCGCACCAACGCCACGCGCAACGCTCGCTTCGTCTCGGACTTCCGCATCCTCGACCTGCAGCTGCGCTGGCGCGCGCAGCTGGGACCGGTGCCGAGCGTCCTCCACGGCGAGTGGGTCGAGAACCTCGGCGCGGACGCGGCGTCCACGGGTGTGCGCGCCGGGCTCGTGCTCGGTGATGTGGGCGCCCATGGCCATGTCCAGGTGCAGTACTTCTATCATCGTACAGAGCAGGATGCCGTGCTCGCTGCCTTCAACGCCGATGATTGGTGGTTTCACTCGCGCCTGCGTGGGCACCGGGGCAGCGTGAGTCTCGCTCTCGGCCGCCGCACGATCCTCGGCATCTCGGGCTCGCTCGAGCGCCGCGATGATCTCGAAACCTGGACGAAGCGGCTCCTGCTCGACCTGCGTGTCGACCTCTCTTCGTGAGGCGCGCAGTGTGCGTTATACTGAGCGTATGTGGCGTCTGGTGTTCCTCTTGCTGTTGGCCTCCCTGCCCGCTCGTGTGGCATTCGGGCGCGAGACGGAGATGCTGACCTTCCGGAGCTCGCTCTTCGGCAAGTCTCTCGCTCCGACCGACGCACCGGTGGTTCTCGTGTTCAGCCTCTACGATGCTGCCTCGGGAGGCAACGTCATTGCCGGCCCCTTCGGACCGCTCTCGGTCGTGCCGAAGGAAGGCGAGCTGGAAACCACCTTCGGGCCGGTCCCTGCCGCCGCTCGCCGCGGCGGTGCGCTCTGGCTCGAGGTGATCCTGGACGGATCCCCGCTCCCGCGCCTGGAGATGGAGGGGGTCTACTACGACGGCCTCGATGAACACGGGGCGCTGACGGGCGGCCGCACCCTCCTGCCGCGACCCGCAGGCCGACCCGAGGCGCATGCACTGGTGCAAGTCACGACGATCCTCGACAATGGTCCGCCATCCAACCGGATCGATCTGGTTTTCGTGGGGGATGGGTACGTCCTGAACGAGCTCGGCAATTACGAGGTGCATTGTCAAACCGCGCTCAATACTCTGCTCGCGCAGGAACCGTTCGTGACCTACCGCAACCTGTTCAACGCCCACCGAGTCGACGTCGTCTCGAACATGTCGGGAGTGGACAACGATCCGGTGGAGGGAATCGACCGCGATACGGCTCTGGACATGGGCTTCTTTTGCTCAGGGATCGAGCGGCTGCTCTGCGTGGATGTCGCCAAAGCGAAGGATTGCGCAGCCGCGGCCCCAGAAGTGGATCAGCTCCTGGCGGTGGCGAATTCCAGCAAATATGGCGGTGCGGGATACACCGGCAGCGACGTCGCCACCTACTCGGGAGGCAACAGCGCCGCTCCCGAGATCGCCATCCACGAAATGGGGCATAGCCTGGGGGAGCTGGCCGACGAGTACGACTACGGAGACGGGACGACGTACGCAGGGCCGGAGCTCGTCGAGCGCAACGTCAGCATTCTCGATGCCGCAGCGATGGCTGCCGCGGGCACGAAGTGGGCGAGCTGGCTCGGCGATCCAGGCTTCGGGTTCGACGGTCTGGTGAGCACCTTCGAGGGCGCTTACTACACCCAGTACGGGATCTACCGACCCACGATCGCCTCCAAGATGCGCGTCTTGGGGCGCCCGTTCAACTTGCCCTCGTGTGAAGGCCTCATCCTGGACTTTTATCAGGCGATTCGGCCGATCGACGGCTCGACACCCACCGGCACAGCGCTCGTCGATCCGCCTCTCGTCTTCGTCGACCCCATCGACCCCGTGGGCCACGAGCTCGAGATTCAGTGGTTCCTCGATGGCGAGCCAATTGCCGGCGCGGCGCAGGAGAGCCTGCAGGTAGCCGCTTACCACTTCCCTCCGGGCCAGCACGCTCTTTCGGTGCGCGTGACGGATCCGACCCCGCTCGTCCGCGACGAGCCGGCGCGCGAAGCATGGATGACCGAGTCGCGCGCCTGGGACCTACAGATCTCGCCGACCAGCGCCACCGGGGAGTTCGCCGCCGGCCAGGGGCGCGTGTCCTTGCAACTCTGGAGCATACCGAACCCATTCCGTCGCGGGACGGTCCTCCATTACGAGCTCCCCGGTCAGTGCCGGGTCGAGATCACGCTGCACGATGCCGCGGGGCGAAGGGTCGCACTGCTCAGGAACGCAGTGGAGTCGGCTGGCCCCCACGCAGTCTCATTCGACGCCCGCAACCTACCTCACGGTCTCTTCTTTTTCCATCTCGATTCGGCCTGTGGCAGCGTGAGCCGGAAGGCGTTGCTCTTGCGGTGAGATTCTACGGATGGACAACGTCCTCATCGTTGTCGACGACCTCAAGGCTGTTACCGCGTTCTTTGTCGAACTTGGTCTGGAGCTGGAGGGCGAGATGACTGTCGAGGGACGGTGGGTAGACCGCGTCGTCGGGCTCGACGGTGTCCGAAACGATATCGCAATGATGCGGACCCTGGACGGCCACGGCCGGCTTGAGCTAGTCAAGTTCCACAGGCCGACGGCAATCAGCGCTGAGCGGCCCGGAGGGCATCATCGTCGCGCTGGCCGAGCAGATCGGCTGAAGCGTTCGACCTACTTCCGTTCTCGCACGCGGAGGCTTTCGTGTTGGCTACGCTTCGTGAATAGTCAGGGCCAGCAGGATGCAATACCTTCTCATTGATTGACTCCAGACAATAGGCGTGCCATTGTTTCCTTTTGGCGATTCAGCAGTGCAAATCATGGCGGCGAGCGGGTAACGCGAAACACTGCATTCGCTCCGGCACGTCCTGTGCTTCACCCGGACTCTGCCTCGACATTCTGTGCACAATCGCCTTGGAAGGAGCAGCCATGAGCTTCGGCGGTATCCGCGCGCTCATCATGATCGCGGTCCTCGTCCTCCTCATCGTCGGCATGAGTCGATTCGACCTGCCGGGATGGATCATCCCCGTGGGTCTTCTCGCCGCTGGGGCAGTCCTGAAGGCCAAGACGAAGAGCACCTCCTCCCCGAAGAGCGCCTCCTCCCAGTGAGTGGCGCTCCGGTCTCTTCGGCGCAAGCGACGTGAGAGGGCGTCGGCGTCGTGGAGTACGCGCCTTGGCGCCGGCGGCGATGACGCCCCGGCACTACGGATGCAGTGCGCCTACCGATGTCCATTCCTCAGGCCCTGACGGCGGGCTTGACCGCGGCCGTTGCCGGCCTCCCAGGTGTTGCGTCGATCGCCGTTCCGATGCCAGAATGCGCCCCCTCGGGGGCGGGGGGGATTCGTCCAGTTCCAGGCGTCCGCGAGTACCGGAACCGGGAGGCCCTCGCATCGGATCGCTGGCTCTCGAACCCACGATTGTCGCTCGTGCTCTCTGCGGTCTCGCGCTCGCGGCGTGTGTCGCAGCCGCAGCCAGCGAGCCGGCGCACGAGTGTCCCACCATCCTGCAGGTACGGGTCGATCAGATACGCAATAGCGCTCCCGTGCAGATCTCGGGTGAGACGATCGCCTCGGTCGTGGTCCTCCCAGACTTCTACGAGCGCCGTGGCTTCCGGCCGGCCTGGACCGAGGCGCAAACGCGAACGGATCTCCTCGCCGCACTGCGCGGGAGCGCCGGCGACGGTCTCGACCCGCGCGACTATCACGTTGCCGCGCTCGACAAGCTGCTGCACTCGTCGTCGAGCCCGGAGAGCGACGCCGATTTCGACATGCTGGCGACGGACGGCGTCATCCGACTCGCCTACCACCTGCGCTTCGGGAAGGTGGACCAGGCCACCGTCGAGCCGGATTGGAAGTTCCTCCCGGACCTGGAGGCGGCGATCAGCGGACCGCCCGCCTTGGTCCTGGAGCGGATGCTGGACGAGCACCGGGTCGCTGCCGTGCTCGATTCCCTGCGGCCCCAGCATCGGATGTACGGCGCCTTGCGGCGCGCGCTCCAGACGTACCGCGACATCGAGGCCGCGGGCGGCTGGAAGAGCCTGCCCGAAGGCCCGACGCTCCGGCCCGGAGAAGAGGATTCCCGCTTGCCGGCGCTACGCCAGCGCCTTGCGGTCGAAGGCGAGACGACCTCACCGCCCCTCGAGTCCACCGCCGTCTACGACTCGGTGCTCGTCACCGCGGTGCGGAATTTCCAGGAGCGGCACGGACTGAACCCCGACGGTGTCCTTGGCAAGGGCACGCTACTGGCGCTCAACGTACCGGTTGCAATCCGTATCTCCCAGCTGCGTTGCTCCCTGGAGCGCGGCCGCCTGCTCCTGCAGGATCTGCCGGCGCGATTCGTGCTCGTGAACATCCCGGGATTTCGCGTCTATTACGTCGACGAGGGTCGCACTCGGTTCGTGTCGAAGGTCATCGTCGGCAAGGCGTTCACGCAGACACCGATTTTTCGCGCGGAGATGACGTACGTCGTGTTGAACCCTTCTTGGACCATACCGCCGGGGATCATGAAGAGCGATGTCATCCCGGGCATGCGGCGGGACCCGCACTACCTGGAGCGCAAGGGATACCAGGAGGTCGGCGGGCAGATCGTGCAGCCCCCCGGGCCGAACAACCCGCTCGGGCGCCTCAAGCTCATGTTCCCGAACCCGCACTCGGTCTACCTGCACGATACGCCGCAAAGGAATCTGTTTGCCGCCGAGGGGCGCACCTTCAGCCATGGTTGCATCCGCGTCGAGGGCATCGTCGATCTCGCCGTTCTGGTGCTGGACGATTCGGTGAACTGGTCGAAGGAGAAAGTGGAAGCGGCGCTCGCGACCGGCCGCACGCAAAACGTGACGTTGAAGCGCCCCATCCCGGTGCTCCTCACCTACTGGACCGCCGTCGTGGGCCCCGGCGACGACTGGCCGCGCTTCTACGACGACGTGTACGGGCGCGACGCGGCCTTCCTCGCCGCCCTCGACCGTCCGTTCCAGTTCCAGCCCCGCGTCGTGTCGCGCGCCGCCGCCGTTTCAGGAGCGAGGTGAAAGCCCCCATGCGCGAAGCCTGGAAGCAGCGCTGCCATGTCTCCCCGGTTCTCGGCCTCCTGGTGGGGATCGTCATGGCTGGAGGCGCGTTCGCCGCCGAGACGCGGGCCGAGCGCCACACACCGCGCGGCAGTTCCCGGAGCGCCCCGGCTCGTTGGGTCGTCCCGGGACTTTCCGACCGCACGCTGGCGCTGGCGCTGCGTGCCCACACGCGCGCCCGGCTGCGGGGCGAGGTCGTGCGGCCGCTCCTCACCATCATCGATTACTCCCTGCCGTCCACCGAGAAGCGCTTGTGGGTGCTCGACCTCGAGCATCGCCAGGTGCTGTTCCACGAGCTCGTCGCCCATGGCCGGGAGAGTGGCGAGAACGAGGCGCGCGTTTTCTCGAACGACGCCGGCAGCCACCAGTCGTCCCTCGGTGTGTTCCGGACCGGTGTGGAGTACGTGGGCGAGCATGGCATCTCGCTTCGTCTCGAAGGGCTGGAGCCTGGCATCAACGACCGCGCCGAGGAACGCGCTATCGTGCTGCATGGGGCCGCCTACGTGAGCGAACAGTTCGCCGCCCGTTACGGCCGCCTCGGGCGCAGCTTCGGCTGTCCCGTGGTGCGCCCGGAGATCGCGGATAGCCTCATCCACACGATCCGCGACGGAACCCTGCTCTACGCTTCGTACCCCGACTCGAACTATGCGACCCATTCCGTCTACATGACCCCTTGAGTGACCACGGGCACGCGACGTGCTGAACCCGACCTACGGAGACAATGGATCCTGGGGGGGCGCCGCCCGCTCAGGAGTTGCCAGCGAAAGCCCACGATCGAGAAGTCTCCTCCCTGGTCGCGGATGGCCAGGGGATCAACGGATCAGGGAGGAATCATGCGCCGGTATGCGCTGCTCCTGACGTTCGCGCTCTGCTCTTTGTGGTGCCAATCTGCAGTGGCACAGGCGGACATAGGTCTGAAGGGTGCCGGGTTCGCCGTCGGCATCGTGAGCCCCGAGGACATGGACGCCACCTTCGGCGTCGGTGCCTTCCTCGACCTGGGCAGCATCGTGCCCAACCTGCACGTGGAACCACGGGTGGACTACTGGTCCAAGTCGGAGGATTTCTTCAGCGGCTCGGTGTCGGTGCGCGACATCGCGATCGGCGCTCGGGCCAAGTACTACTTCCCGATCCCCAACCCCAAGCTCCGGCCCTTCGCCGGCGGCGGCTTGGCCCTCAACCTCCTGAACGTCGAGGTCGAGACGGTCGATCCGTTCACCGGTGGCACCATGACGGGCGATGACTCGTCGAGCAAGGTCGGCCTCGACCTCGGCGGGGGCTTGGCCACGCCGCTCGGCCCGCGCACGACGTTCTTGACCGAAGTCTGGTACGGCATCGTGAGCGACTTCAGCCACATCACGCTCCGCGTCGGCCTCATGCAAGCCTTTGGTCCGTGATCAGCGCGGATCCTACACGCCGGCGGATCGGGGTTGTCCCGATCCGCCGGTGATGCAACCGGCATTGATCCTCCAGTGACGGGAAACGGCGAGACCCCGGCCGCAGCGAGGCTCCGGCCGGGGTCGCCTTGGCTGCAGGCCCTACGGCGTGGTGACATCCGTAGGTACTTCGTAGAAGCGCAACTGCACGAGCTTGAGCCCGAGGTTGTCGTACTCCCAGTAGTAACCCTGCAGCCGGTTGTCGAACAGGGGGACGCGGTCCACGATGCCGTCGCCGTCGAGGTCGACGAACACGTACAGGAGCTCGCGAGAGTAGTTCTCGAAGGTCTGCTTGCCCTTGTCCCGCACCATGACCATCGAGTAGATGCTGCACCATTCCTCCCCCGTCGTGGGGTCCGTGGCGCAGGTCGACATCGATCCCGAGCCGCCCGGCTTGCCGAGCGCGCGCGCGAACACCGAGTAATCCGTGATGCCGTTGTTGTCTGGATCCGGATTGGGCAGGGTGAAGGAGGCGGTGCCGTCCGTCCCGTTGGCGTCGATCACACCGTACTCGCCTGGGCCCAGGAGGATCCTCGTTCGCCCATCGAGGGTGATGAAGATCCGATGCCCCTCGTTCCCGCTCATGTCGGCAGTTTTCGTCTTCGGCACACCGATCAGGTTCAAGTTGTAATGGGCGCCTGGCGGGGCACCGTTGCCCGTGCCGGCCACCACGGCCTCGGCGGCCGCCCGGGCCTTCTCGAACGCCGCCATGTCGATGGGTTCCTCGGCCGGACCGTTGTTCGTCGGGCTCTGCAGGCAGCCCCACGCAGCAACGAGACCCGTCATCAGTCCGAATAGAGCAAGACTTCCCCGCCTCATCCCCGCACTCCTTCGCGAGAGACCTCATGGTCTCGTTCTTCGGTTCCGTTGATTTGTTGCGGCGGAAAGTGCATCAAACGTACCACGCAGCGACATTGCGGCGAATGGGCCTGCATGATTCGCCGAGGTTCTCCTTCAATTCGCTGCGCAGGAGTACGGATCGTTTCGTCGCGACCCATGAGGAGGCGTCGTGCACCGGTAGCGGGCCCATTCCGCAACGGTGCGCGTGGACTGCAGCGCGAAGGGATTTGCTGAGGTTGTCGTCCTGGGCGCGCCGGAGTAGAATGCTGGCAGACCCCACTTCGGGCGGCCCCGCGCCGGGCCGGAACGAAAAACGCGCGCCCAGGGGGATGGGTCATGAACCACTCTCGACGTTTGTTCTCGCTGTGCATGCTCGCGGCGCTGGCCGTTTCGCCATTGGCAGCCGAAACCACGGACAACGCGAGCTTCGAGTCGGGACCCGATCCGGGCGAGGCCATGACGGTTCCCATCGGGTCCGTCGCCGTCAGCGGCTGGGTGGTGACGCGCAACCCCATCGAATATGTCGGCACGCGCTGGAACGCCGCCGACGGGGTGCGGAGCGTCGCTCTCAACGGGTCGGCGCCGGGCGGCATCGCGCAGACGCTGTCCACGGAGCCCGGCCGGGTGTACACCGTCCACTTCTTCATGGGCGGGGACGCTTTCTCGAACCCCATTCTCAAGCACATGCGCGTCGCGGCGGCCGGCCAGACGCAGGACTACGAATTCAATGCAGAGCACGCGTGGCCCTGGGGGATGGGTTGGCTGGAGAAGACCTTCGTGTTCACCGCGGGCACCACCTCGACGACGCTCGAGTTTTACAGCCTCGACGTCGGTGACACCGGCCCGGTCCTCGACAACGTCACGCTCGAGACGCCGGTCGACGCGCCGCTCCATGGCCGGAACGAAATCAGCCTCGGGGCGCCCACCCCCAACCCGGCGCAACAGGCCTTCTCGCTCGAGCTCGCACTGCCGACGGACACGCCGATACGGCTCAGCGTCTGGGACGTACGCGGGCGTGAGGTGGGCGTGATGGCCACAGGACCCCGTCGTGCCGGGCACACCATCGAGCGGTGGGATGGCATCATCGCGGGTCGGCCTGCTCCCTCCGGGCTCTACATCGTCCGGCTGGAAGCGCCCGGCGTGACCTTGGTGCGGAAGGCCGTGCTCTCGCGCTGAACCCTACGGTGCAGCGGGTTTCTGCAGACTGGTGACCGAGACGGGGATCGGCCCTGCGCTCAGGATCTCGTGCGGCCCGTGCCACGCTTCCACCGTCAGGTTCGTCGTCCCCACTTGCTTGCCAAAAAGATGAAATGCCGTTTGCACCCCAGGATCCTGCGAGGCGCTCGCCACCGTCGTGTCGGCGACGGAAACGATCAAGAAGTTGTCCACGCAAGAGTCAGGAATGACGAAGTGGGTGCTGTCCGGGCTCAGGAAGATCACTTCGATGTCGTGGAGCAAGGCGCTGACGCGTGTCTCGAGTTGGCCCTGGACGGCGCCGTCCCAGGTGTTGGCACGGAGCGTCCCCTGCGTTTCGAGAACCAGGCCACGCGCTTCGACATGGCCGCAGAGCTCGTCGTGGTGCTCATGGTTTTGGGGTGGTAGTGGGTCATCTTCGCAAGAAAAGACCCAGAGGAAACTGGCCAGCAAGCCCAGGAGCAAGCGTCGTCGCGGCAACCCCTCCACACGAATCCGACGGCTGTTGTGCAATGTTGTACCCCCAGATCGAATCGAAATGATACCGGACCGCTGCGAGCGAGACAAGATCCCGCCGCCCGAGTGGGCGCGGATGCTCTTGACCGGCTCTTAACGTTCCGATCCCGCCGGCGGCGCCGTCGCCCCACCGCTCCGGAAAGCCTGCAAACGCTCTAGATTCTGTCGCGCGTCGGTGTAACTGGGGCGGAGGCGCAGCGCCGCCTCGAAGTGCTGCCAGGCCCCATTCAGGTCGCCTACCTGCACGAGCGCCGCCCCCAGGTTGTTGTGCGCTTCGGCGTCCTCTGGATCTTGCTCGAGGCCGATCTCGTAGTGCGCGACGGCCTCCGCGAAGCGCTGCTGCACCTGCAAGAGCAAGGCGAGACCGAGATGGGACGCTCCATCGTCCGGGCGGAGCGCCAGGGCCCGAGCGTAGGCGCTCTGCGCCTCGTCGAGGCGCCCGCCCAGGAGATAAAGGTCCGCGAGCAGGCGGTTCGCCTGCACGTTCTCCGGGTTCGCCCGCAGCGCGTCGTGCAAGAGCGTCTCCATCTCGTCGCGGCGCCCGGCATCGCGCAGCGTCTCCACCCGCCGCAGGAGCGCGCTCGCCACTATGTCCCCCAGGTTGCTCTCGCGTACCGCGGCCGCAGCAGCGAGCGTCGTGTCCGGTAGCGGCGCCGACAGAACCGCGGCCAGGGGCTCGAGACGCGAGCGCAATTGCCCCAGAATCGGTACTTCGTTCATCTGCTGGTCGCTCGCCTTCCGCGTCGCCGAGGCGAGAACCGGACGGTCGTCGTCCAGGAGCGGCGCAGCGGCCACGAGCGACGCCAGACCGCCAGGCCCGCAAAGGAAACCACCGAGAAAAACGGGCGCTTGGTTGAGCCAGTACGCGGGCCCGTCCCAGTAGCTCCAGCTCAGATCGTCGTGGATCGCGGCATCCGAGGCGAGGAGGTCGAGTCGCGCCGGGTCGATCTGGATGCGCTCGGCGTTGGCGCCCACGAGGAGGAGCTCCGAAGTGTTGTACCAGAGAAGGCTCTGCGGAAAGACGGCCAGGAAAGAGGCGACGACGCTCTTGAAGGTATCGGGCGAGAGAAAGGCGAGGGGCACGAATTGCGAGAGGAGGCCCCCGGGCTCCAGTCGGGCCCGGGCGCGCCGGTAGAAGTCGGTGGTGTAGAAGGCCGCCGCGCCAGGGCGGAAGACCTGCCCCACTTCGAGCGCGATGACGTCGTAGCGCTCTCCCGTGTGGGCGATGTAGTTGCGGCCGTCTTCGCGCAGGAGGCGCACGCGCGGGTCGTCCATCCATGTACTCGGGAAGTGCCGCCGCACGAGGTCGAAAACTGCCGGTTCGATGTCGATGCAGCTGAGCTGCTTGGGCCCATAGAGCAAGACGCGCTCCGGCGTCTGGCCCGCGCCCACGCCGACCACGAGCACGCGTTGCGGCCTCGAATGGAGCAGCATGGGGAGATGGGCGGCCATGATCTGGTGCGTCTTGCGATCCTGCCCTTGCCACCAGCGGTCCGCCTCCAGCTGCAAGGCGCGCTGCTTGCGCACCACGGCCAGGTTCGTTTCGAGCCCCTCCTTGTAATCGACGAGAACCTCGCGCGCAGAGAGGAAATCCGCGGGCAGCCGCGTCGGCAACAGGCGCGGGAGCGCCAGCCACAACCCCGTGCAGACCGCGATCGCGAGCAGGCGAACCACGAGGCGGGGGCGGCGATCGAGCACCCACCAGGCGGCGAAGCCGCTCACGAGGGCGACACCCGAGGTGAGGAACATGCTGCGCTGCAAGCCGAGGTGCGGCAGGGTCACGAAACCGACGAGGAGCGCCCCGACGATCCCGCCCAGGGTGTTCACCGCGGTCAGCGTGCCGGTGACGCGGCCCACTTGCAGGGGATCGAGCGCCACCAAGCGCACTGCGATCGGCAAGGAGGCGCCGGAGAGGATGGCGGGGACGAGGGCGAGAGCGAAGCAGGTCCAGGTTTCCGAATGCAGCACCTGCCATGCCCGCGGCGGCAGCAACATGGTCGCCAGCATCACCAGGCCGCCGAGAACCTGCAGGGCTCCGAAGAGTCTGGGGCGTCCGGTGACGCCATTGGAAAGTCTCGACGCCATACAACTGCCGAGAAAGATGCCGAGGAGAACCACGGTCAGGCTGAGAGTGTAGGTGTGTAACGTCGTGCGCACCACGAGCGCGAGGAAGCGCGTCCACAGCACCTCGTACCCCAGGGCGACGAACCCCACGGCGAAGAAGAGCCAGGGCACGACGGAGCGGCGCTGCACTTCGGTCAGCGAAATGCCGTGGCTGCTCGCCGCTGCTCTCTGTCTCGTGCCGGAAGGCTCCCGATTCCGGCCGGCGCTCGGCGACGCCAGGAATGTCGCAGGCGCGCGGGAGACCGCGGCGGTGATTCCCGCCATGAGACTGAGAAAGGCCCCGATCAGGAGGGTGCGATGCAGCCCCAGCGCTGGGATGAGCAGGAAACCGGAGGCGGCGCAGCCAGCAGCAGCACCGAGGGTGTTGAGAGCGTAGAGGAGTCCCACTCCCGCCACGATCCGAGCCTGCCCTTGCACGAACTGCCGGCAAAAAAGCGGCAGCGTGCCCCCCATCAGCACGGTAGGCGGCAGAATCACCACCGCCACCAGAAGAATCCTCGTGATCCAGGTCGAGCCCGCAGCGGCGCGATAGAAGTGGCCGTAGAGCGCCTCGGCGCCAGCGAACGTCGCACTGCTGGCGAGCACCAAAGCAGCGAGCCCGATTTCGAGCCAGCCGTACAGGCGGAGAGGGCGGGCGAGGCGCAGCGAAAGCCGGCCGAAGAGCCAGCTGCCGAGCGCGAGACCGAGAAAGAAGACCGCCACCACCGAGCTCGTGGCGAGCGTCGTCGAGCCGAAGACGAGAGATGCCCGGCGTATCCAGCACACCTCGGCGATGAGACCTGCGGCGCCGGAGAGAAAGAGGCAGGCGAGGAGGGTGGCGCGGCGCATGGCGGGACCTCGACGCTCAACCGCAAATGGGACTCTGATCGGTAGGGCTCCGGCTCGGATCGAGACCCAGGATGACACAGCACATGCCCGGTTGGGGGTCGAGCTTGGCGCTCAAGGCATCGAGGCCGAGGCCGGCGAGCAAGCCCTGCATCAACGCCAGGTTCATCCCGCAGACGAGGTCTCGGTGTTCGCTGGCGATGGCTTCGAAGGGGCAGTTGCGCAGCGCCAGATGACCCCGCGCCTCCCAGCGGGGCTCGAAGCCGCACTGACTCAGCACCTCGGTGGCTTCTTGGAACAGCCGTTCCGAGGTGACGGCCGGGCTCGCACGGGCGCGTGCTTCGACACCCAGCCGTTGGCCCCACCCATGGGCGACGTCATGCACGGCTTGGCGACCGCCCTTGGCCGGCATCCGCTCGAGAGCCTGGAGGAGCAGCTGCGCCGCGAGTTCGTAGCGGCGTTCCGGGAGGCTCAGCTCGAGCTGCTTCGCGGACAGGCGGTAAAGCTTGGCAGGCCGACCCGCACCCGGGCCGGTCCGTCCGGAAATCCGCCGGTAGGTGGTCTCCAGGAGACCTCCCTCGACCAGCTTGTCGAGATGAAATGCCACGAGGGCGCGGGAGACACCCAGGGCCTTCGCCGCCTCGTCCCGGCTCACCTCGCCGCCCCGATTGGAAACGAAGAGGTACAGGTCTCTCCGGAGCGGCTCGTCCAGAACCGCGATCCGGGCTATTTGGTCGGCCAAGGTCTTGGGGTCGAGCACCATATCCTATTCTAAAACAGGAGCCATTGACTAAATAGCCCTCCAGAGGTCGTTTTATTTGATCTGACAAGAATAAAGGTACTTGACCGGCTCTAGGGTTTTCTATAACTTATTTATATTAGTTTTAGAAACCTTCCCAGTTCCCTCGTGGAAGGCAAAGGAGAGAGAAAGGACCGCTGCCCGACGAGGCAGCCCTCGAAGCAGGAGGAATCGTAATGACTGCCGTCACTTCAGGACTCCGTGCCGACTCGCATGCGGAGGCTCAAGCACCCTCCTACCAGGCGTACAGGATCCTGCACTTCGGCTTCACGGTCGCACCGATCCTGGCCGGTCTCGACAAGTTCTTCCATTTGCTCGTCGATTGGGACAAGTACGTGCCTGCCTTCGTCAACGGGCTCACGGGAGGCCATGCCCACCAGCTCATGCTCGCCGTGGGCGTGATCGAGATCGTTGCGGGCATCGGGGTCGCGTTGAAACCGCGTCTCTTCAGCTACGTGGTGGCCGCCTGGCTGTGGGTCATCATCTTGAACCTGCTGCTCATCCCCGGCTACTTCGACATCGCGCTGCGCGACTTCGGTCTCTCGCTGGGGGCGCTCGCCCTGGGAAGGCTCAGCGCGGAGTACAGTGGACGATAGCATCCAGTGACGGGTCTGATCGTGGTCGTTCGCTCGGAGCCGCGGCCGGCGTAGCTCGACTTCGCCACCGCGGCGCCGCTGCTTGCGCCAGCCCGGGAGCGGCGCTAGGTTGAGGCATGCTCGAGCATCTCCTGGCATCGTGGGCACGCAGCTCGCTGCCCACCACCGAGATCCGGCGCACGGCGTATTTCAAGACCCAGAGGGCGTCGCGTGGCTGCTTTGCTCGTGTCGTTGTGGTGGGAGCGCTCCTGGGCCCGACCAGCGCCGCCGCCCGTAACTGGCGCATCGTCCCCGACGGCTCGGGGGACGCACCCACGATCCAGGCCGGCGTCGACTCGGCCAGCGCCGGAGACGTCGTCCTCCTGGCGCCGGGGACCTACAGCTGGACCTCCCAGGCCTCGAACCCGCCGTCGATGCTGCGCCTCGCGCCGGGAGTTTCGTTGCGAGGCGAAGCGGGCGCGGCGGTCACCATCCTCGATGCCGAATCCATGGGGCGCGTCCTCGAGTGCGTCGATGCGGGCCCGGTGGTGATCGAGGACTTGACCCTGCAGAACGGCCTCGCCTCCGAGGCCAATGGCCGCGGCGGTGCCATCGATGCTCGCGGCGCTTCCCTGCCGGCGGTGCGGCGCTGCGTTTTCCGGGCCAATGTCGCGACCGGAGGCTCGGCGCGGGGTGGCGCCATCGCCTGCGTCTGGGCCGGCATCGAGGATTGCGAGTTCGTTGAAAACGTCGCCGCACTGGAAGGCCCGACGAACGGTCACGGTGGTGCCATCGCTTGCACCGATGCAGAGATCGTGCGCTGCACCTTCCGGGGCAATCGAGTCCGAGGCTTCGAGGCCGCAAGCGGCGGCGCCGTGGAAGGGATCTCCCCCCGGATCGTCGACTGCGTCTTCGAGGACAATGAGGCCGCCAGCGCCGGCACCACCATCGGCGGCGCCGTGCGGGCCACGGGAAGCCCGCTCTTGTCACGCTGCGCCTTCCGCCGCAACGTGGTGGACGGACACTACTTCAGCGCCACGGCGGGAGCCGCCTCCATCGGTTCGGGATCGGTGACCGACTGCTTGTTCCTCGACAATGTGGCGAAGTGCGAGCGCGGCCCCGGCCGCGGTGGCGCTCTCGTGGGCGACGAACTCACCGTCCAGGGCAGCGTCTTCGTCGGCAACGCGGCGCTCCGCACCAACCCACAGGGCGCAGGTCAGGGTGGTGCGATCTTCGCTTTCTTCCGCAGCGTCATCGAACACAGCACCTTCGTCGGCAACTCGGGGGGCACGCCGGACGGCGTCGCGTGCCTCGATCTCTCGGAAGGCGGCACGCTGCGCTCGGTGCTCATCACCCACACCACGCTCGGCCAGACCTGCCGCGGTGACGCGACCTGGAGCTGCAGCCTGCTTTTCGACAACGTTTCGGGGAACACGGTCTGCGGCACGGACGCCGGCGGCAACATGAGCGCCGACCCCCTCTTCTGCACCGATCCAAGGACCGCGGGCGATGTGTCCATCCACGCCGATTCCCCCTGCGCTGCGGGCAGCGGCGCGGGAGATTGCGGCGGCATCGGCGCCGGAGTGGTGGCCTGCGCGGCCGAAGCGGTCGAAGCGCGCACCTGGAGCGACATCAAGTCGCTCTACCGCGGGCAGAGCGCACGCTAGCGCGAGAGCTCACCGCCGCATCGTGTGACAGGCACGGAGGCGGTTTGCACCTAGACACCCACCTCGACGTCTTCCCCGGTGACACGCACGCTGTAGCAGGCGACCGCTTCTTCCGCCGGTGGACCCAACACCTCACCGGTGCGGACGTCGAAGCGAGCGCCGTGCAGCGGGCACATGATTTCGTACCCCGACAACTCACCGTCGGCGAGCGGCCCGCCCCGGTGCGTACAGTTGTTGGCGAGGGCGCAGAACTGGCCGCCCACGTTGAACAAGGCAATCTGCTGGCCCTTCACCTCGACCAGGTGGGCCTGACCGGGTTCGATCTCGCTTCTCACTGCGACCTTCACGAATTCGGCCACGATCTTTCCTCCTACTCCCAGAGCACTCCCGTGCGGTCCAGAGCCTTCCCGTGGGGTCGACGAAGATTCAGACCCCGTTCTCGACGGCGACGGCGGCGACATAGCCCGCCTGCGGTGCCGTGACGTTCTGCACCAGCCAGCGGTGGTGCTGGCACGTGACACGAGCGAGAGCCGGTTCGACGCCGACCTCGAGCTGCTCCGGCGGCAGCGCCAGGCCGGTGCCGATGCCCTTCAGGCAGGCCTCTCGTCGCACCCAGCAAGAGAAGAAGGCCTGGCGTCTCGCCGCCGGCGCGAGCGCCGAGAGCGCCGCCCGCTCCCCGGGGGCGAACAGCTGCTCCGCCACCACCCTGCAGTCTACGTCATGCCGCAGCCGTTCGATGTCGAGGCCGACGGCGCCGTGGGTGGTCAAGGCGATCCCCAGCCAAGCTCCGGAACGGGAAGCGCTGAATGCAGGAGCGGCGGCGAGGTCACGGAGGAAAGGTTTCCCCTGGGGCGAATGGCCGAAGCGAAGCCGCGCCGGTTCGATCCCGAGGTGCCGGCCGAGGACCTGGCGCAAGAGGCCGCGCGCGGCGACGTAGCGGTCCCTGTTGTGGCGCCTGGCCTCGCCTGCGGCCCGCTCCTCTGGCGCCAACAGGTCGCGGCAGCGCTCGAGGTGGTGCGGCGATACGTCCAAGCGCGCCCACCAGAGCGACACCTCGACGGCGCCGACCCAAAGCTGTTCTGCCGCGGCAGCGGGTTCGGCTGCGGGCGCGACCGGCGCCCTCATGCCGCGCCCTCCATCGACACGGGCAGCGCCACCGGCTCCTGCGGGGTGCAGAGCTGCGTGGGGAAGCCGACGTACGAGTGGTGCGGCAGCAGGTGCTCGTGCTTCATCACCACGCTGTTCTCCCCCACCTCCGTCCCGGCGCCGATCTCGGCGCCATACATGAGCACGGCCCCGCTCGCGAGGGAACATCCGGCGCCGATGTGAACCGGAGCGATCTTCAGCACCCGGTCCTCGAAACTGTGCGCCTGGAACAGGCAGGCGACGGTGGCGTCGTCGTCGCAGCGCAGCATGTCCGGGTCGACCAACTGGGCAAAGCCGCTGCCGAGAACGACGCGCCTGCCGATGCGAGCTCCCATGGCCCGCAACCACCAGGTCATGCACACGGTGCCTTCGAAGAAGGAGAGAATGCCGTGCGCCCAGTCCGCCCAGGCGACGTAGAGAAGATCCCAGCGCCCACACCAGCACGACCACAACCAGTGCCGTCCCTCGCGCACGCGCCCGAGAAGCGCCCACTTGAGACCGAGCACGAGGGCCGGCGGGATGGCGAGCGCCACCAGCGTGGTGCCCGGCAAGGTGATGAGGGTGAAGACCGTGCGCGGCTGCACCTCGTAGCCGTGCACTACCCGCTTGAACCAGGCGAGGAGAAGGAGCAGCGGCAGCGCCGGTAAGAGTGACCGCGAGATCTCCCAGAACACCCGGGTGGCGTAGCGGTACCAGGCGGGATCGTGGGTCAAGCGCCGGTCGGCGGCGATCACTTCGCGCCGGGGCAACTCGAGCAGCGGGTGACCGAACCACGAGGTTCCTGGCCGGATGCGCTTCGGGTCGGCGCGGGTGCAGACGCCGAGGAGGATGTCCCCGGGCAACCGGCTCCCGGAGGGCACGACGACGTGGTTGCCGAGGAAGGTGTTGTTCCCGAGGACCGTCTCGCCGCAGGACACGGTGCCGCGGTCGAGCCGCGGCGCACCGAGGTAGATGCCATCGGCAAAGAAGGATTCGTCGCCGAGGACGACGAGCTCCGGGACGACTTCCATGATCGAGCTGATCTCGCACTTCCGGCCGACGCGCATGCCGGCGAGACGGAGCCACGCGGGCCAGAACAGCGTTCCGTTCAGCACCTTCCCGGCTGCTTCCACACTGCGGCCCTTGTAGAAAAGGCGCAGGAAGTGGAAACCCCAGCGCGAGTGCACTCCCGCCGGTGTTCGCCCCATGGCGCGGCAGGCGAGGGCGCGAAGCGGCAGGACCAGCGCCGCCCCCAGCATCACCGCCAGGGCGAGAACGACGAGAGTTCCGGGCGCCGGCGCTTGCGGGGCCCAAAGCCAGCGGACGACACCGGCGCCATCGACCTGCCAGTACAGAGCGCAGCCGAGGAGGACGGCGAAGAACGGCAACTGCACGAGCGGCCCGAGGACGAACTCCAGCAAGAGAAGCAAGGCGCCGTGCGCCGCCGGCGACCAATGGCGCTCCTGCGTGGTGAGCGCAGGCGCGGGCCGCGTCCGCGCCACACCGGCGGCCGGGATCCCGTCCCAGGTCTCCCCCGGCGGGATGCTGGAGCCCGCGGGCAGCATGGAAAGCGTGGTGAGACAGCTCTCCTCCCCCATGCTGCTGTACGCCGACAGGCAAGCGCGCGTCTCCACCGTCGCGCCGCTACCGATCGTGATCGGTCCGAGGACGAACTCCTGATCGTGGACGCTCGCGAGCTTGAGCATCGCGTCGCGCCCGAGCGTCACGTCGTCGCCGATCTCGAGCAGGTCCCAGCCACCGGCGCGCAACTCCACCCCGGTGTGGATAGTGACGTTGCGCCCGACCCGCGCTCCCAGGGCGCGCAGGCAGGCGTTCTTCAAGGTCGTTCCCTCCAAGAGCCCCCACGGAACGAGGCTCACCACGCGCTGCACGATCCAGTGCCGCACGTACAGGCTGCCGAGGTAGGGCGTGCGTCCGGCGGTGTAGCGACCGATGAGCAGCTTCTTCGTCCCCACCGCGAGGAGGAACGCCACGGGCAACCAGAGAGCGCGACCGGCGAAGAGCAGCCACGGCAGGGCTAAGCCCAAGAACGCCAGACCGGTGCGCTGGAGAAGCGCCGGGAGCAGGTGCAGCAGGAGAACGAACGCCGCGGCGGCCGCGCCCACTCCGCCCATGAGGATGCAGGTGCACTGAACCACCGAGCCGAGAGCGACCCGGCGGCCGGACCAGCGCCGGCGCGTCACCGGCGCCGTTCTTTGCCGCGCCGTGCTCCCCGGCGCCGCTTTGGCGGCGAGGGCCGCGATGGTCCGCGCTTCGTACAGATCCCGCACGGTGAGACCTGCGGTGCGCTCGTCGGCCCGCAAGGACGAGATCACCTGGGCGGCGATGAGCGAGTTGCCTCCGAGGTCGTGGAAGAAATCGTCGAACACCGAGACGTGACTGGAGAAGCGCAGGTGCTTCGCCATGGCGTCCGCCACCAGCCACTCGAGCTCGCTCCGCGGCGCCGAGCCTTCGCGCCGGCCGCGCCCCTCGTCCTCGAAGCGGATCTCCGGCAGAGCGCGGCGGTCGATCTTGCCGCTCGCCGGCATCCGCGGCAGGTCGTCCACGAACATGTAGTGCACGGGCAGCATGTACTCCGGCAGGCGGCGCGCGAGCCCGGAGCGGAGCGTCTCCACCCCCGGCGGCTTGCCGTTCCGGGAGACCACATAGGCGACGAGACGGCCGTCCTCCTGCAGCTTGCAGGCGGCCGCGGCGATGCCCTCACATTCGGACAGGTGCGATTCGATGGCGCCGAGCTCGACGCGATGACCGCGAATCTGCACCTGCGCGTCGATCCGCCCGAGGTAGAGCAGCGCCCCCGCCGCGTCCCGCTGCACTAGATCCCCGGTGCGATAGATGCGGCCGTATCGCGGGTGGTCGACGAACTTCTCCTGCGTGAGGTCCGGGCGGTGGAGGTAGCCGCGAGCCACGTTCACGCCCTCGATGCAGAGCTCCCCCGTTTCACCTGCACCCACCTCGCGCAGCTCCGCGTCCAAGATCCAGGCGCGGTTGTTCTCCACCGGCGCACCGATCGTGATCGGCAAGCCCTCCCGCACCCGCGCCTGGGTGACGACGACGGCGCACTCCGTCGGTCCGTAGCCGTTGACGAACCTCCGGCCCGGCGCCCAGCGGTTGGCCACGTCGGGTGTCAGCTCCTCGCCGCCGACGTAGATCGTGTGCAAATCCGGCAGGTCCTGCTCCGGCCGCGCCTCCGGACAAGTACGGAGAAGCGTGGGGGCCGGACAGAACATCGTCAGGCGTTCCTTCCGCAGCCAAGGCACGAGGTCCGGGCCCAAGCGGTTCACATCGTCGTCCATGAGGACGAGCGTCGCGCCCACGGCAAAGGCGAGGTAGATCTCCTCCACCGAGGAGTCGTAGGCACAAGACGAAAGTTGCCCGATACGGTCGCGCGGGTTCAGGTCGAAAAAGGCCGCATCCGCCACCATCAGGTTGACGATGCTGCGATGCTCGATCATGACGCCCTTGGGCCAGCCCGTGGTGCCCGAGGTATAGATGACGTAGCAAAGGCTGGTGGGCTGGAGCCAAGCGGGCGTGGGCGGAGCACCGGCCACCGGCGCTCCGGAACCGACTTCCGACCTCGAGGCGGCCGAGCGGCCGCGCCTCGCTGCGGCGGTGTGGCGTCCCTCGTGATCGCGGCCCGCCTCGAGAGCATCGATACAAGCCACCGCATCGATGCATCGCTCCGCCGGGGTAGCCGCGCCTTCCGCCAAGCCTTTCCAGGCTGAAGAGGTCAGCACCGCCACCGCTCGGGAGTCCTCGAGAACGAAGCGGACTCGCTCGGCGGGCAGGTCGGGCTCGATGCAGGTATAGGCGGCGCCGGCTTTGAGGACGGCGAGCTGGGCCACAAAGATGTGGTGCGACACCCGTGGCAGGAGGATGGCGACGACGCACTCCCCCCGGACGAGGGGCCGCAGTCGCGCCGCCAGGCGCTCGGCAGCGGCGTCGATGGCGGCGTAGGTATGCCTGGCGCGGCGGGGGTTCGCCGCCGAGGGCGGGATCTCGATGGCGATCTGCGCGGGGAAGCGGGCGGCGGTACGTTCGAAGATCCGATGCAGGAAAGCGGGCGGTGTCACCCGTGGCGCATCAAGAGGCGGGGCTGGATGGCCAGGCGCGGGCTGCAATCCCTGTTCTTCCCTCCCTCGGGGTCGGCATGGATTCGCCGTGCGGCGGCATGGCCGCGACGTGCACACATGTCCAAGAGCGGTAGAGCGTGCGAACCCGTGGCATCCTATGGGCTCGACCCGTATCTGGGCAAGGAAGTTCTGCGATCGAACAACATCGTGGCGATGATGCCATCCTTCTCGTAAGTGAGCGCGAGCTTCCCTCCCACGAAACCGAACTTCGTCACCCCCGGCAGCAGCGAGAGGAAGCGGCGTTCCACCGCAGCCACGGCCTCCGGGCAGGCCATCCGCGTCCCGGCAGCGGCGCCGACATGGAGATCTCCCGGCTGGTCGCCGTCGATGACCGCGGCGAAGTAGCGGTTGCAGCCGCTGCGGCCGTTGATCTTGCCGTCGCGGTAGACCAAGGTGACCTCGGGCGTCGCCGCCGCGGCCTCGTCCCACGACCACTGGCGCAGCACCCATTCCGGGCCGGCCAGAGTCTCCATCGACAGGCGGCCTGGTGGTGTCGTGGTGGGAACCTCTTGCAACCCCGTGCCGGTCCATTCCCAGGCGCGGGTGACCAGCTCTCCGGGGCAGCACATGGCATCGTCGGCACCGGCCTGCACGAGATCGAGAACGAGGCGCTTGGCTTCGACGCGCCCGGCGCGCAGTTGGACGCGGTCGCCGAGGCGAACGGTAGCGACGTTCACCGCCTCCGACCCCTGCCGCTTCACGACCGCCAGGTGGATGATGTCCCCCGAGCCGCCGCTGCTCACACCGAGGAGCACCACGGCCTCGTCCGCGCCGTCGCCATCGACATCTCCCAGCAGACGAAAGTCACGGAGGAAGTGCACCGCGGGCCGTGACCGCGCACCCCGGCGCAGCGGCTCACCCTCCCAGCTGCCGGAGCTCAAGGTCACCGGTTTGGCGATCCCTTCGAGACCGCGATAGGTGGCATTCTTGAGTTGGGCCAATGTCAAGTTCTCGGAGAAGCCGCGGATGCTCTCCGGCGCTGGCGCTGGGGCCTGCGTTTTCTCTTCGGCTTGCCCGTCCTTTTTGGAGGAGCAGCCGAGCCCGAAAGTGAGCGGCAAGAGGAACACGCCCGCCCAAAGGGACCTCTTCATGAACCGCCCCCTTTGTCTCCGGACGCGCCGACGGAGCATCGTATGGTTAGGCGCCCGCGTCCAGCCCTGTTGCACCTGGACGACCCCATCGGGCAGTAGGCAATGTCGTCCCAGGCTGCGCTATACTGGCCCGCCGGCACTGCGAGACCTGGAGCACCTCTTTCGGAGGGGGGGGACCCATGAAGGACGACCGCCGCAAGCTCGAGGAGACCCTCGCGGCCTTGAAGAAGGAACGCGACGAGCTGGCGCTCAAGATCCACCTCGGCAAGGCCGAGGCGCGCCAGGAGTGGGAAGTATTGGAAAAGAAGTTGGCCGAGCTGCACACCCGCGCCAAGCCGGTGGCCCAAGCCATGGGCGAGACCGCCGAGGGGGTCGGCGCCGGCCTCGAGCTCGCCGCCGAGGAGATCAAGAAGGGCTTCCAGAAGATCCGCTCTCTGACCGCCGGGCGCCGGCCGGCCGGAGAAGACTCCAAGCGCAAGGAGAGTTGATGCAAGCCGCTGTTCGCAAGGTTGCCCCGGCGACGACCCTTGTCTTCGCAGCCGCCCTCGCCGGCTGCTCGACCATCGAATACAATCAGGACTTCGACCCTCAGATCGACTTCTCGAAGTACAAGACCTACATGTGGATGCAGGTCGCCGACCCGGCGCAGCAGCACCCCACGGGGGTGAACGAGCTCCTGGAGAAGCGCTTCATCGCCGCCATCGACGAGAATCTGACGGCCAAAGGCTGCACGAAGACGGAGACGCCTCCGGCCGATTTCGTGGTGAACTTCGTGGCCACGACGCAGAACAAGGTGGACTTCAACTCGTACTACACGGGCTGGGGCTACTACGGCTGGTACGGTGGCACGCAGGTGGAAGCGTATTCCTACACCGAGGGCACCCTGATCATCGACATCTTCGATGCCGCCACCAAGGCGATGGCCTGGCGCGGCACCGCCACGGCGACCATCAATCCGTCGGCGAGCCCGGAGCAGCGCAACGTCCGCATCCAGGAAGCCGTGGCCGGCATCTTCCAGAAGTTCCCCCCGGGGCCGCCGGCCAAATGAGGGCGCGTTTGCTTCGCTTCCCCTGAGTTTCGAGGACCTCAATCCGAATGGAGTAAGTGGACGATGAACTCTCCCACGACTTGGACGCGACGAGCGGGCCTGGCACTGGGGGCCGTCGGGGCGCTCTGGGTCGGCCTCTCCGGCTGCTACCCAGGGGATGCCCCGGTTTCTGACGTCGTCGCAACGGTGCACGACCCGCAAACGAACTTCCGCAGCTACCAGACCTTTTTCCTGCCCAACCGGGTGGCGGACTTCGGGGATCCCAGCGATCCGGGCTACATCGAGATCGACCACTCGAACGACGCCGCCGTCCTGGGGCGCATTCGCAGCAACCTCGTGAGCCGAGGATGGACGGAACAGACCGACAGCACCCAAGCCACAGTCGTGGTCACCGTGGCGGCGCTCGTGGCTCAGAACGTGGACATCTGGGCCTACCCGCCCTACTGGGGCGGCTGGTGGGGTTGGTATCCTGGGTACCCCAGCGGGGGCTGGGGCTGGGGCTATCCCTGCTGCACCACCGTGACCACCTACACGACGGGAACGCTCTTCATCGACATGGTGGATCCGCCGCCGGTCACAGGGCCGCCACCCGACACGGTTCCGGTCATCTGGGCGGCGAGGGCGAACGGGCTGGTCAACAAGAGCAACACATCGGTGTCCCGCATCAATGCGGCCATCGACCAGGCGTTCTCGCAGTCATCGTATCTCGACATCGACTAGTCAGGAGGGCACACTTTGGTTTCCGGAAAGAGAAACAAGGGGAAACTCGTTGCAGTGCTCCTGGCGTCGGTCCTCCTGGCCTCGGCCGCCCATGCCCAGGACTACTGGTTCGGGGTCAGCTACGACACCTCGATGCCCCTCGAGGACACCAAGGAGTTCGCCGGCGACTTCAGCTGGCTCGGGCTCAGCCTCGAGGGACGCAAGATGGTGAACGACAATGCCTCCGTGGGCTTCGTCTTCGCCTGGCACGAGATGGACAAGGAGTTCACCGGCGTAGCGCCGGTCTCGCAGGGAGTGGACGTGTTCGCGGCGCAGAAGCGCTACATCAACTCCTTCCCCATGCTCGTCAACGCCCACTACTACCTCGGGCAGCCGGGCAAGCCGCGCCTGCACGTGGGGCTCGGGCTCGGGGCGTACTTGATCGAGCGCCGGGTGGAGCTGGGTGAGATCTACGTCCTCGACGAAGACACCTGGCACTTCGGCATCGCCCCCGAGGCGGGCATCGCCTGGCGCGTCGGCTGGCAGGCCGCGGGCTTGATCAGCGTCCGGTTCAACTGGGCTTCGCCGGGCGGTGACGACGAAGAGATGTATCTCAACTTCCGGGTCGGTATGGCCTGGATGTGATCCGGGGCGGTACGCGAGCCCCTCACGTTGTGTCACTGTGGCGCTTGCGCCACACAAAAGGTTTCGGAGGAACAAGCATGTTGCGTCGAGTTTGGACTCCGTTTGCCGCACTCCTCGGTGCCGCCGGCGTCGCTGCGCTCCTGCTTCCCGCGGGCGCCCTGGCACAGGAGGAGTGGCTCGAGCTGCTGCGGTCGGACATCAAGACCCAGAAGGTCGAACTCCTCACCGCGGCCATGAAGTTCACCCCGCAGGAAGCCGACATCTTCTGGCCCATCTACCGTCAGTACGAGGTCGAGCTGTCCAAGAACGGCGACGCCCGGATCGCCCTCATCAAGGACTACGCGGCGAACTACGAGACGATGACCGATGTGAAGGCGAAGGAGCTCACCGAGCAGATGTTCAAGGTCGAGGACGAGCGCACGAAGCTGCGCAAGGACTATTTCAAGAAAGTCGAGAAGGCGCTCAACGCCACCGAGGCCGCGCGCTTCATCCAGGTGGAGCGCCAGATCGGTCTGCTGCTCGACACGCAGATCGCCGCCGAGATGCCCCTGGTAGCGAAGCGCGGGAAGTAGGAGCGGCGGCGGGCGGACAGATGGGCCCGGACACATCCGCTCCCGGGCCGCACGACGAGGCCGAGGTCTCTGGAACACCGGGACCTCGGCCTTCTTCTTCCTACATGAGGAGCATGACGCCGGCGCCGACGTCGAACTGGGCGAGGCCGGTGCCGCCGACGGAGGTGTAGCAACCGCCGCTGCCGCAGCCGACGGAGCCTCCGCCGCTGAAGACGGAGAAGGGGAAGCGGCCCTGAATGCGCAGACCGAACCTCTCGTTGGCGTACACCTTGGCGCCGAAGCCGAAGATGATGGAGAACTTCCAGATGTCCTCGCCCAGGTCCTTGGAGGCATAGCGCGTCCCGCCCAAGGTGAGCACGCCGAAGGGGAAGACCTGGCCCCGCCGCTGGCCGTAGAGGCCGCCGATATGCAAGTACTCCACCGAGAGGTCTGCAGTGTTTCTGCCGGTGCCGACGAGATTGGCGGTGTCGAACTCGAGCTCGCTGTCCTGGCGGCTATAGAGGAGTTCGATCTGCGACCCTGGCTGGTAAGGCGTGTTGATGTCGAGGGCGATGCCCCAGATGCCGCTGTCGGACACATCGAGGCGCCCGAGCGTCGGGCCATAGTAGAAGTCCCGGGCGAAGGTCCAGCTGTAGCCTCCGTAGGGTGTGATCTCGAAGCGATGCACGCCCGTAGAGCCGCCGCTGCTGCGCTGCGCCGCCGCCGCGCCTGGCAGCACCGCGAGCATGGCTGCAGCCAGCACCAGTCTCGTCCAGTTCACGTGTGCCTCCTTGATGGGGAGATGCCGGTCGCCGCGATTCTGCCATGCGACGGGGGCGCGGCGCAAACGCATTCCCGCCGTGATCGGCGCCCAGAGCCGAGCTCCGTGACGCGTGCTGCGTATGCCTTTCGCGCTCGATGATATATTCGCCGCATGCACTGGGCCCTACTTTCTCTTGGCCGTCGCGCAGCCCTCCGACCCGTCACGGCCCGGCGCGTCCTCGCCGCCGCTCTCGTCGTTCCCCTGCTCGCGAGCGCCGACGTCGCGCCCGCCGCGACCGCGACCACAGTCGTTCCAGCCGCCAGCTCCGGTCTCGCTGCCACCAGCGCCCCGACGGCAGCCGCCGATTGGGAATCGTACTGGGGTTGGAAGGTAGGGTCGTTCGACATCACTGGGCTCGAGCCGAGCATGAAAGAACAGCTCGAGAAGGGCCTCGCGCTCGCCCGCACGGGTCTGCTGAAGAAGGAGCAGCAGATCTTCTTCCCGGAAAAGCTGGAGGAAGACGTGCAACGCGCGCGTCTCTTCCTGGCGCGGCGTGGCTATCCGCGCGCCACGGTCGCGCCGGAAGTACAGCCCCGGGGCAAGGGCGAAGAGCTCGCGGTCTTGCTGCGCATCGATCCCGGCCCCGCGGTGGTGGCGGCGGCAGTGAGCGCCGACAGCCTGCCGCCGGCGCTCGCCAAGGAGGCAACGAGGATCGCCATCGTCCCGGGTGACGTGCTGGTGGACTCCGAGGTCGAGACCAGCGCCCAAGCCCTCGCCTCCCGCCTGCAGGAGAGGGGCTACGCGCGCGCCCGCGTCGCCTCGCACCTGGAGTGGCTCGACTCGACGCGCGTCCACTTACACTTCGAGGCACATCCGGGGGCGGTGTCCTACTTCGGCGGCGTGCGGATCGAGGGCGCGAGCCCCGACCTCGAGGGCCTGGCGGGAAAAACCACGGGCATCGAGCGGGGCGAGCGCTATGCACCGCAGGCCCTGGACGACGCGCGGGAAAACCTGCGCACTCTGAACCTCTTTCAGCAAACCCGGGTGGAGATCGTGGACACCGCCTCCGACACGGTGGACGTCGTCGTCAGCCTCGTCGAACGCCGCCCCACGTACCTGCAAGCGTCCTTGCGTTACTGGAGCGATGACGAGATCCAGGGCATGGCGCGCTGGACGAACCGGAACCTGTTCGGCGGCGGCAAGGGCGTGTCGGCCGGCGCGTCGATCTCCCCGTTCCTGCAGAAGGCGGATGTCTCCACCTGGTGGCCCGCTCTCACCGGACCGCGCACCACGGGCATCACCACGCTGCGGGCGGAAAGGGAGAGCGAGGATAGCTACACGAGCGTCACCTCCGGCGCCCTCCTGACGCTGCGGTACAACCGCTCCTTCGCCACCCATGTCCTCCTCGGTCTGGATGTCTCCAACGTCCAGGTCACCGAGACGGTGGTGGGCGCGAGCCCCGGGCCGATCCAGGACGGGCTCCTCACCGCACTCCGCTTCGAAGCATCGCGGCGGGCCACGGACGACCCGGTGAGCGCCACCCGTGGCCACTCCGTGGGCTTCTCTTCCGAGTGGGCCCCGGATGACCTCGGCTCGGACAATTCCTATTACCTCGCGGGTGCCGGTGCGACCGTCTACATCCCGATCATGAAGCGCACGCAGGTCGCCTGCCGTGCCCTCTTCGCACTCGGTGCACCCACGGGTTCTTCCGAGGTACTGCTCCCCAACAAGCGCTACTACTCCGGCGGTGCCGCGTCGCACCGCGGCTTCGAGCGCCGCGAGCTCGGCCCGCTGGACGCGAGCGGCGCCCCCTACGGCGGCGAGGCCAAGCTCGAAAGCTCCCTCGAGCTCCGTTTCCCGCTCTTCTGGAGGTTCCGGGCGGCGGCGTTCATCGACGTCGGACAGGTGTGGCCGACGCTGGAGGAGATCGGCTACCGCAGCCTCGAAGTGGCGGTCGGCCCCGGCCTCTGGCTGCAGACGCCCATCGGACCGCTGCGGGGCGACTACGGCATCCGGATCACGGACTACAACCCGACCCAGCCCGAGCGCGTCTTCCACTTCACCATCGGACCGGCTTTCTAGCGGGAGGTAGGTACCATCGATCCGAGAGAGAGCAGAGACGCGTCGCCCCGGAAGCGTCGGCGGGTCCGTCGCGCCGCGGTCGCCGTCGGGGCGAGCACGCTCTGCGTTCTCCTCCTTCTGCTCCTCGGCTTGTTGCTCCCACCCCTCCGAGAGCGGCTGCTCTCGTTCGCTCTCGGGCGTCTGGCTTCGGGCCTCGGCGGGCAAGTGCAGGTGCGGGAAGCGCGCTGGCCCGCCCTCGGGCGGGTCGAGCTCGAAGGCGTGGAGTGGAGCGAGGCCGGAACGATGCTGCTCGCGGTGGAGAAGCTCAGGCTCGATCTCGCGCTCGGGCCGCTTCGGCACGGCGACGTGGACATCGAACAGCTGGCGGTCCTGGGATTGCGGCTCGACCTACCCGCCGTGCAGCGCCACATGAAAGAGCGACCCACCGCCCCCGGCGGAGGCGGGAAACGCAGCTTCCCGCGTCCAGGATCGGTCGCGGGTGTGCCGTCGGTCGGCATCGAGTCGTTGGAGATCGAGGCGCCATGGTTGCGTCTCCGCGCTGGCGAGCCAGGCACAGACGATGGCGCGCGCTCGCTCGTGCTCCGAGCCGCGCTCAATTTCCGCCATGGTGTGGTGCCACGGTTGCAAGTGGAATCCGCTCGTAGCATCGGAGCGCCCGAAAGCTGGAGCTTGGATTCCCTCGCTCTCGACCTCGATCTCGCGCGTGGTACGGCCTCGGGGCGCGGCCGCGGTCATGTCGGGCCGAACTGGCCGCTTCACTTCGCTCTCGACCCCGATGGTGCCGATCGTTTCGTCCTCCGCCTCTCGGAGGGCGAGAGGGAAGGGCCGCCGCAGAGGATGGGGCTCGTAGCCCGGGCGCAGGTCGAGCGCCGCGGTCTCGCCGTCGATTCGCTCGGCTTCACCGCCACGCTGCGGACACCTGGAAGCGCGGAGCTCGCCCGCATTCCCGCACTCGAGCAACGTCTCCATGGCAAACCGGATTTCGGCGGCGCTCTCTTCGAGACGCGCGGGACGCTCGCCTTCTCTCCCCGGGCACTGGTGCGCCTCGACCTCGTCTGCCTCCCAGGAGATCTCCTCACCGCCGGAAGCATGCATTTCGAAGGCGGCGGGGGAAGCTGGGAGGTCCGTTGCGATTCTCTGCAAGCCGTGGATCTGCATCTCCGCGGCAGGCTCCGCAGCGATCCCGATTCGCTCGCGGTCGCGGCACATCTCGATGTCCTGGGTCCTGGCTGGCGCGATTGGCTGACCTCGAGTCGCATCCCGGAAGTCTCGCTTCGCTCCCGCCTCGACTTCGTCCGCCGGCGGCAGGAGACTGCAGCACGGTTCCGCCTTTCTGCGAGCGGCAGCATCGCGGCGCACGCCGTCGACCGCCTGCTCCTGGAAGGGAGACTGGGCCTGCGCCCGGAAGCGGCGTCGGCGCTCCAAATCCAGGTGGCGAGCTACGGCGCCGAAGCCGGTCTCGCCGTCGAGATCCGGCGCGGCGACACGCTCCACGCCCGGCTCTCGCCTCTCGTCGTGGAGACCACCCGCGTCGCCGCGGGGAAACTGAACGCCGGCGACGAGAAGGCAGCGACGCTCGTTTACGTGCCGAAGAGCCGCAGTTTCTCCCTCGCTGGCTTCCAGATCCGTGGCGCCGCGGGGAACCTGGATCTCGAGGCGAGCTACAGCCCGCCCGGGGAGGGTTCGTTCCAGGCCCAGCTCGCCTGGCCGCACTTCCCTGTTCTCCTGGCGCGTCTCGCCCGGCTCGCTCCGGCGCGGGCAGAGTCGTTGCAAGCGCACTGGCGCGAAGAAGGACCCTATCGCCTGCAGTGCGCCGGCGAGGTCCGAGCCGGAAGCACGGCGAGCACAGGGACTTTCGCACTCCCCGGGCCGAGGGCTCTCGCCGCCCTCTGGCCGGCGCTCCGCTGCTGCGACCCGGGCGCGCTCGCCGGGACATTTCATTGGCGCACCGCTTCCGGCGGTCGCTTCGACGTGGAACTCGATGGCGGCGAGAGCGCCTGGCTCGATTCGCTGCACGTGGCCATCGGGGGGACACGCGAGAGCCTGCAGGTCCGCGCTGCCCGCTTGCAAATGCACGCCTTGCATCTCGCGGTCGACGGCGGGATGCAAGGCGAAACGCTGGCCCTGCAAGGGCGCTGGACTCTCCAGGGCAGCACGCTTCTCGAACGTTTCGTCCACCTCGAAGGGGACTCGATCCAGAAGCTGGAGATGCGCGGTCGCGCCCAACTTTCCGGCGCACGAAGCGCACCCGCGCTGGCGGCTGAGCTCGAGGGCAGCTTCGCCGGCCTGGGTCTGCAAGTACCCGCCATCCGGGCGGAGGTGCATCGGGACGAAGCGGGGATTCTCGGCCGTCTCCTTCTGCCGAGCGGTGGCAAGAGCCGCTGGATCGCACTCGACCACCTCGACGCCCGCGTTTCCTCTTCACAGCCGCAACGGTGGCGGCCGGAGCGCGTCGCCCTCCACGCCCGCGGCCCCGGTTTCGAGCTCAAGCAAGCGGCGCGGCTCGGCAGCGAAAAACTCTCTCAGGTGGAGGTCGACACGCTTGCCTTCGTCCTTGCCGGCAAGGATCTCAGAGCGCTGCACCCCTTCCGTTTCTCCCTCGCGGCAGGAAGGCTCGCGCTCCAGGACCTCGAGCTCGCCGGCGCGCTCGGCCGCTTGCAGGCGCATGGCGCGGCCGGACCCGATAGCACGCGCTTCGCTCTGCACCTCCACCTCGCCCTCCCGGACGAGCCGCCGGCTCTCTCCATTCCGCCGACGTTTTGGCCCCGCGGCATTCGCTTCAACCTGCGAGCGACCGCGCTCGATTCGCTCACGGCAACGGGCGAGATCCAGGGCTTGAAGCTGGCCGGCGGCACGGAACCTACCCTCCGCTTCCGCCTCGACTCCGCCTCCGGTCTCGCCCGAGTCGCGGTGCAGCTGGGCGACAGCACCAGCTCCAGCCTCGAGGGCCACGCCACGCTGCCGTCGCGCCTGCAGCTCTATCCGCCCCAGGCAGCGCTCCTTTCCGGTCCGGTCGCCGCGGACTTCCGTTTCGATGCTCTGCCGTTCGGCGTGCACACGAGCCGCAAGCGAGGCCTCTTCGGTCCCGAAGATCTCGGGCGTCTGGGCGGACGGATCGTTCTCGGGGGAACGACGGCGGCGCTGGCGGGCTTCGCCGCCGTCGAGGGCGGCTTCCCGCAATCAGCGAAGCTGTCGTCTTATGTGCTCACGCTTCGTGCCCGCGCCGGACAGGACGCCGCGGTGGACTCGCTCTGGAACGCGGCGCCCCCGACGCTCGACGTCGCACCCCAGGCACCAGAAGACTTCCTCGCCGGGTTCGCCCTTCGCTCCGGAAACCAGGGGCTGGTGCGGGGGAGCGCCGCCGTGCCGCTCCTTTTCTCCCTCCAACGCCCCTTCGTCCGCGCCGCTCCGGCGCGTTCCCTGATGGTGCGGGTGGACTCCGAGTCGGTGCCGCTCGCGGCCCTCAACCCCTTCCTTCCCCGTGGCGCTGCTCTCGACGGTGCGGCCAGGCTGGTGCTGGCTCTCGACGGCGAGGTGCAGAACCCGCGCCTCGAGGGCACGCTGCGCACCAACGAGGTGGAGCTCACCCTCGGGGATGGCTCGCGCCTCGTCTTCGTTACCAACGCCGAGCTCGGCGGCGAGCGTTTGCATCCCGAGCTCCGCGGCGATATCGAGGTGAAGACCGGGCTCGTGAAGGTTCCGGAAGCCGAGCGGCATCTGCACCCGAAGGAGGGAGAAGCGTTGCTCCTCGGCGCCGCCGCCACGGACACGCTCCTGCCTGCGCCCGCTCCGCCGCCCCCGGAACAGACACCTCCGGCCCTGCAGCGCCGGCTCGCTGCCACCACCCTCGACCTGCGCATCCGCGTCCCCAAGGCTTTCTTCGTGCGCGGTCGCGGACTCGACATCGAGGGAGCCGGCGAACTCCAGGTGACGCAGAAGGAAGGCGAGCCCGTCGTCGCCGGCCAGCTGCGGGGCATACGCGGGACGTATTCCATCGCGGGACGGAACCTGAATCTGGATCGCGGTAGCGTCACCTTCTCCGGGAACGCGAAACCCGATCCCGCCCTGGACATCCAGATGTCCACCAGCATTTCAGGGATCAAGATCCGCGTCCTCGTGACCGGCACGGCGGAAAAACCGCTGCTCGTCCTTTCCTCCGACCCGGAGATGAAGCAGACCGACATCATCGCTCTCCTCGCTTTGGGCAAGACCTACGACCAGCTCTCCGACGAGGAGTCGAACGTCATGCGCGAACGGGCGACGGCGATCCTGGTCTCCATGGGCGCGACGGCGCTGCAGGAGAACGTCACCAAGGAATTCGGCATCGATGTCGTGCAGTACAAGAGCAGCACGGGGGCGCCGGGTGCGACGAGCGAGGAGCAGAGCAAGGCCGGCAGCCTCGCCTTCGGCAAATACCTGAGCCCGAAGGTGCTCTTGAGCTACTCCTACTCCCTCGACCGTGCCGTGGATGACGTGGTGAGCCTGGAATACTTCCTCAAGGGGCAGCTGACCGTGGAGACCCTGTACAGCGTCAAAGGTCAGTCCGGCCTCGGCTTCGGCTGGGCGATGGAGTATTGAGCCGCGAAGTTCCCCGGCGCATCGCCTCGAGTCCGGCGGCGCCGCCGCAGGCCACCCTGTACTTTGCGGCGCCTTGCGGGGTGTTGGCGCGTCTCGTGGCCTGGCCTGGAACCTGCTGATCCCGTGCTTGGAGTCGCGAGACAAACCGCGCTCTGGCGTGGGAAGGCCGCATGCTTTCCCTCCACGCCTCGGAGCCGTCCCGTGCCGGGACGCAACGACCGGAGCCGATGCGCCATGCAAACCGAAGTGCAGATGCCGCTGGAAGCGCCGCCAGCAGCGCCGCCCTCTTCGCCCATGAAAAGAGCGCCGCATCCTTTGCGGCGCCGCTACTGGGTGGATTGGAGAACACAGCTCCCGATCACGGCCCTGGCCATGACGGCGACGCTCTTCTCCCTCGTCATGTTCAACTTCACGCTGCACGACCTTTCGGCTTCGCGGCGCGAGTCGATCGTGGAAGCGGTGCCGGAGCTGGCAGAACGCCTCCAGCACGACGACCGCGTCTTCCACAACAACATCGCGCTTTTCTCCGGGATCTTCTTCGCCTGCACCACCTTCGGCATTGTGGTCCTCACCAACCGCAGCGTCGGCCCGATCCGCCGGATCCAGAATCAGCTGCTGCTTGCCGCCCAGGGGGATGTGGAGCAGGATGTGGTGATCCGCCGCCGCGACCATTTCCGCGCCCTGGCGGAAAGCTGCAACACCCTCTTCGGCGCACTGCGCCAGCAACGCCGCCACGATGCCGTCCAGCTCGAGCACCTGGCGGAGATCGCCATGACGGCCGAGGCCCGGGCGCTCGCGGCGAGCCTGCGCGCCATGGCACAGGAGAAGCGAGCGGGAACCACCGCGTGAGCTTAAGCCCCCCGAGGGACGGGCGAAGGTGCGCGGCGAGAACGGGGAGTCCGTGCGGCCCCGGGCGCACTTCCGCCGCGGACTCGCTTCCGCTACCTTCCCGGTGTCGGCGCTTCGGGGGGCCGCGATGACGCGGAAACCGGCGGCGCTGCGGGCGGGTGGTCCCTGGAATGCAACGTCGCCTCTTTCGTCTCGCCACGCCGCTCCTGGCGGCTCCTTGGGCTTTTCTCGCCTGCGGCCAGGACGAGATCCGCGACTACAACGCCCCCAAGGAAGCACCCTCGGCGAACGCCGCACCCGTACAGGCTCCCGACGCCGGGCCCGGCGGCGCGCCCATGGTGGCTCCAGCCAACGGGACGGAAAGCGTGGTCTGGACGCTGCCGGAGGGCTGGCAGGAGAAGCCCGGCGAGGGCATGCGCTTCGCGACCCTCCTCTTGCCCGTAGGCGCCAACGAGCCGCCGTTGGAGATGCGGGTCACCCCTTTGGCTCTGGCGGCGCGTGATCCGCTGGCCAACGTCAACCGCTGGCGCGATCAGATCGGTCTGCCCCCGATCGCTCCCGAGGCGCTGGCCCAAGTGGCTCGTCCGGTGGACGTCGGCGGTAGGACCGCGCACCTCGTCGACATGACCGGCGTGGCCCACGCTGCCGAGCCGGGGCGCCAGATCCTGGCGGCCATCCTGGAAGGCGATGAGCGCGTCTGGTTCTTCCTGGTGATGGACACGCCCGAACGCGCCGGCAAGCAGGCACAAGCCTTCGCCGATTTCATCGGCACCGTGCGTGTGCGTCCTGCGGCCGTCGCCGCTGGCGGACTACCCCCGGGCCACCCGGCGGTCGCCACCGGAGAGCTCCCCTCGGACCACCCACCCACGGGCGGTGGTGCAGGCAACGAATCCGCTGGGCAAGCATCGATGCAAGCCCCTGCACCAGGCAGCGCGCCCGCGGCGGATAGTCCGGTGCAATGGACGACGCCCGCAGGCTGGACCGTCAGCGTCGCGCCCAATCCCTCGCGCCTCGCCACGTTTTCTATTGTCGAGGGCTCGAACAAGGCCGAGGTGACGATCACGCGCTTCCCGGGCGATGTCGGCGGCCTCCTGCCCAACATCAACCGCTGGCGCGGCCAGATCGGCCTCAAGCCGGTGGCGGACGCCTCGCAGCAACCCATGGAGGCGCTGGAAGTAGACGGGGCGCCGTCGCAGCTGCTGGACTTGCAAGGCGCGGGCGAGACCTCGTCACGCATGCTCGTGGTGCTGACGACGCGCGGCGGGTTCACCTACTTCGTCAAGATGACCGGCCCTGGCGCGCTCCTCGGCCGGGAGCGCCAGAACTTCGTCACTTTTGCCCGCAGCCTCCGCTTCGCGCCGGGAACTTCTTGAGGATGGGATCGCCGTGAACGCGACCGTGCGCAACGCTTTCAAGCCCCTCGCCTCGCTCAAGCTCACCGTGGTGCTTCTCGCCTGCGGCATCTTCCTCATCTTCTCCGGCACCTGGGCGCAGATCGACATGGGGATCTGGACCACACTGAAGACGTATTTCCGTGCTTTCTTCGTCTGGATCCCGTTCGCCATCTTCCTGCCCCGACACTGGAACGTGCACGGCGGCATCCCCTTCCCCGGGGGCTGGCTCATCGGTGGGCTGCTCATGCTCAACCTGATCACGGCGCACACCGTGCGCTTCCGCTACACCCGCAAGCGCCTGGGCATCCTCCTCATCCACTTCGGACTCGTGCTCCTCCTCTGCGGCGAGCTGGTGACGGGGATCTTCGCCGACGAGGCGAGGATGAGCATCGACGAGGGGCAGACGGTGAACTACGCCGAGGACACTCGCAACGTCGAGCTCGCCATCATCGATCCTTCCGGCGCGCAAACCGACCACGTGGTCGTCGTTCCCGAGTCGCGGCTGCGCCACCGGGGACGCATCCAGGACGCACGGCTACCCTTCGTGCTGCAGGTCGAGGCCTTCTACCCGAACGCGGAGCTGGTCGACGGCACCGAGCTGACCGCCGCTGGCGCCGGCCTGGGCCCGGTGGCCGATCGCGGCTTCGCCGCCAGCCTCGGGGCCCGCGCCCGGCCGCGCCCGTCGGTGAGCGGCGTCGACCAGGACGAGATCGACCTGCCGGCCGCCTACATCACCGTGCTCGCCGATGGCGAGAGCCGGGGCACCTATCTCGCAGCGCTCTACTTCTCCCTCATGCCGCGCTTCGGGCCGCAGGACGTGGTGGTGGGCGACAAGACCTATCGGATGGCGCTGCGCTACGTGCGGGACTACAAGCCCTACTCGATCTCGCTCCTCGACTTCGAACACGACCGCTACCTGGGGACGGAGACGCCGCGCAACTTCTCCAGCCGCATCCGCCTGGTCGACGCGACCCAGAACGAGGACCGGGAAGTGCTGATCTACATGAACAACCCGCTGCGTTATCGCGGCGAGACCTTCTACCAGGCGAGCTTCAAGCAAGGCGACACCGGCACCGTGCTGCAAGTAGTGCGCAACCCCGGCTGGCTCTTGCCCTATATCGCCTGTACCCTGGGGGCGTTGGGGATGATCGTGCACTTCGGCATGCACCTGAAGCGCTTCCTCCGGAGGACGAGAACGGCATGAAAGTCCCGGCCGCAGCGCGCGCTCTGCCCTGGGTGGGCGTCCTCCTCGCCCTCCTCTACGTCGCTTCCGCCTTCCGCCCGCCGCGGGACGGCGTCATGCCTCTTTCCCGTGCTGCCGGCATGCCCGTCGTGGACCTGGGCCGCACCAAGCCGCTCGACACCTTCGCCCGCTCGACGCTCCTCATCGTCTCCGGCCGCCAGAGCTTCTATCTCGCCGGTACCGACGGCACCTCGGAGCGCAAGGAAGCCAAGGGCCACGAGCGGCGGCCGGCGCTCGCCTGGCTGCTCGACGTCATGGCGCGGCCGGAGCAAGCCCGAGGCTATCGCGTCGTTCGCGTCGATCATCCGGATCTCAAGGCTCTCCTGGGAGCGGAGCGGGAGCGCAAGTACTTCTCGGTCGATGAAATCGTGCAGCACCGGGAAGCATTGGAAGCGCAGATCCAGCGTGCCACCCAGCTGCCCGCCGGAAGTCGCGATCACTATCAGAGAGCGGTCGTCGACCTGGCCCAGAAGCTGACACTGGTTTTCAACGTCGAGGACTGGGCGAACCTCTTGCTCGTGCCGCCCCTCGATCCGGCCGCGCCGGACGCCTGGGGCTCCATCGCTTCCGCCGAGCACCAGGCCCAGGAGCACGGCAACACCTCGCCCGCCACCGCGGCGTGGACGGGCACGCTCCAGGCTTGGCGGAGCCAGGATACCGCGGCCTTCGCCGCCGCGCCCGCTGCCTACATGGAGTGGCTGCGCTCCGCGCCTACCGTGCATGGGAGCCGGATGCGCACCGAGCTCCTCTTCAATCGCTCCGCCCCGTTCCTGCACGCCTTGGGTCTGTACGTCATCGTCTTCATCCTGGCGTCGCTCAGCTGGCTCCGCCTCTCGCGGTCGCTGGCGACGACGGCGCTCTGGGTGCTCGGCGTCGGGCTCGCCATGCATACCTTCGGTCTCGTCGTGCGCACCTATGTTCAAGGGCGCCCGCCGGTCACGAATCTGTACTCGTCGGCCATCTTCGTCGGCTGGGGCGGCGCGGTGCTCGGACTCTTCCTGGAGCGCTTCTACCGCAACGGCGTCGGCGCCGCCACCGCGGCGGGCATGGGCTTCCTCACCCTCCTCGTGGCGCACAACCTTTCTCTCGATGGCGATACCATGACGATGATGCAGGCGGTGCTCGACACCAACTTCTGGCTGGCGACGCACGTGGTGGTCATCACCCTCGGCTACGCCTCGACTTTCCTGGCCGGCTTCCTCGGCATCCTCTACATCCTCCGCGGTGTCTTCACCCGCTCGCTCACCGCGCAGGAGCAGGTGAACCTGCCGCGGATGATCTACGGCATCCTCTGTTTCGCCACCCTCTTCAGCTTCGTCGGCACCATCCTGGGTGGCATCTGGGCCGATCAGTCCTGGGGCCGCTTCTGGGGCTGGGATCCGAAGGAGAACGGCGCCCTACTCATCGTGCTCTGGAACGCCCTCATCTTGCACGCGCGCTGGGGCGGGATGATCCGTCAGCGCGGCCTGGCAGTGATGGCGGTGGCCGGCAACATCGTCACCAGCTGGTCCTGGTTCGGCACCAACATGCTGGGGGTGGGGCTGCACGCCTACGGCTTCATCGATTCGGCGATCTTCTGGATGTTCACCTTCGTCGCCACCCAGCTCGCCATCATCGGCACCGGGTTGGTACCCCTGCATCGCTGGCGGAGCCTGCAGCCGGCGGTAAAGACAGCCACCTCGCCCTCCTCGCCGCAGGGGGCTTCCCAGCGCCCCGGCTCCCGCCGTCCCGCCACGCCCCTCGCCCCTCCTGCACCCGAGTCGCCGCGCTAGGACGATGGCCTGATTCATCCGCTCTTTGTCCTAATCCATTGAATTGATTTAGTGTACGATTTCTCCATGACACCCTTCGATGTCCTGGAGAAACCCCGACCCGAGGCCCCGCGTCGCGTCCTCGTTCTCATGCTCCCTGCGGTTCACGCCCTCGACTTCGCTGGGCCGGTGCAGGCGGTGTACGAAGCGAACGGCTTCGGGGCCCGCTACGAGCTGCACTATGTCGGCGTCGCGAGCGAGGTCCGAAGTGCGCAGGGCTTCGTATTCTCTGCTATCGAGCCTCTGCCCGCCGTCAGCCCGGACGACTGGATCCTCGTCCCTGGAATCGAGTCGACACAGCTCGAGCAGGTCGACGTCCCTGGGGATTGGCTCCGACTCGCGGCCGCACGGTCGCGTCGCCTGAGCTCGATCTGCTCGGGTGCCTTCGTCCTTGCCCGGGCCGGCGTGCTGGAAGGAAGGCTCTGCACGACGCACTGGAAGATCCTGGACAAGCTCGTGGAGTGGAGCCCGACCGCCCGCGTGCTCGACAACCGCCTCTTCGTTCGCGACGGCAACGTGGTGACGAGCGCGGGAGAAGCCTCGGGCATCGACATGACCCTCGCACTCATCCAGGAAGATCATGGGCCGGCGCTCGTCGCCAAGGTGGCGCGCGAGATGGTCGTGTATATGCGGCGCAGCGGCGAAAGCGCGCAGGCGTCGATCTATCTCCAGCATCGCGACCACACCCATCCGGGCGTGCACCGCGTCCAGGACTGGATCGTCGAGCACCCGGAGCGCAAGGCCACGCTGGAGTCCCTGGCCGCCGTGGCGGCGGTCAGCCCGCGGCACCTGACGCGCCTCTTCCGCGAAGCCACCGGGGTCACGCTGACCCGCTTCGCCCACAAGGTGAAGCTGGAAGTGGCCCAATCGCTCCTCGAAAACCAGGGATTGACCCTGGAAGCCATTGCCGGCCGCTGTGGTTACGAGGATGCCCGGCAGCTCCGGCGGCTTTGGAAGCAGCAGCACGGCTCGACGTTGAGCAGCGCACGGCAAAGTCCTCGCAAGCAGATGCAAGCATCGTGAATGAAGTGGCGGTCGCCGGCCGCACCCGGCGCGCCTGAAGGAGGAGAGTCAGATGCACGGCAGAATCCAAGCCGGCGCCTGGATCGCGATCGCAGTGGTCCTCACGAGCGGACGCGGCCCGGTCTCCGCGGACGAGCCCACGAAGAAATACACGCGGAACGTCGCGATCGCCATCTGGAACGGTGCCGAGATCCTCGACTGGGCCGGTCCCAGTGAGGTCTTCGCCGCCGCCGGTCACATGGCGCAGCGGGGCAACGAGCCTGCCTTCAACGTGTACACGGTGTCGAAAACGAAGGATCCGATTGTGAGCCAGGGGTTCATCGACGTGCAGCCCGACTACGCGATGGCAGACGCCCCCAAGCCCGACATCATCGTCTTCCCCGGCGGCGGCGGCAGCTCGGTGCTGAACGACCCCGAGTTCTTCGCCTGGGCGAGCGAGGCGGCCAAGAATGCGGAGGTCGCGCTCTCGGTGTGCACTGGTGCGTTCGTGCTCGGCAAGGCGGGGCTCTTGGACGACAAGGCCGCCACGACTTGGTACGGCGCCATCGATGCGTTCGAGAAGCAGTTCACCAAGACACGGGTGCAACGGGGCGCCCGCCTGGTGGACAACGGCCAGATCGTGACCACGGCGGGCGTCTCCGCGGGAATCGACGGGTCCCTGCACGTCGTGGCGCGCCTGCTCGGGCGGCACGTGGCGGACCGCACGGCTCAGTACATGGAATACCGCTGGACTCCCGAGGCGTACCTCGCGAAGGACTACTCGGTGCTGAACCCGAGCCTCGACGAGCGCGGCCGGCGCCTGCAACAGGCCGACATCTACACGCGGGAAAACAACCCCGCTGCAGCGATCCAGATCTGCGAGCAGCTCGTCCAAGAGGAACCGGGCGACAATACCAGCTGGCTGCAGCTCGGCAACGCTTGCTACTCGAGCAAGCGCTACGACGATGCGGTGAAAGCCTACGCGAAGGCGGCGCGCTCTCCCGACCTCGCGGCCTCGGCCTGGTACAACGCCGCCTGCAGCGCCGGGCTCGAGCAGGACAAGGAGAAGGCGCTGGAGTACTTGGGGAAGGCCTGCGACGCCGGCTTACAACATCGCGAGCACGCGCGGATGGACGAGGATCTGGCGCTGCTACGCGACGATCCGCGCTTCGAGTCGTTGCTAGCCCAGCCCGCTGCCGCCGGCGAGACGGCCAAGCGCTAGTAGGGGGCTCGATCGACGTCTCCCAGGCGAGTTCCACGGCGTGCCCGCCACGTCAGCGTGGCTCTATGTAAACAGCTCGGCATCCATAGCCTCTTGCTTCCATGTGCGAACTTGTCCCTCCGAGAACCCGAGGCGGTGGAGCATCAAGCACTCTCTCCATGTCCGTGGCGATCCCGAGAATCCGAGCTCTTCACTGGCTTTTGACGGATAGAACAGCCTGAGGAGCTTGTCGAGACCCGATGATGGGCCGGAAGAGTCGTGCGTGAGATAGGCGGTGTCTCGGTAGGCACGCCCATAGGCCGAGTCAGGACTACCGGCGGCACCGATGTTCGACGCCAACTGCGCGGCGCGCAGGGCTTCGACTTCCATCTGAAGGTCAAACACCATTCTCACCAGGACGTCGACCCTCGGGTCGGGATCGGGACCTTTCCTTTTCTTTTCCCGAGGTATGAACAACGCACGGACGATCTCGGACCAGGTCATCTCGATCATGTGAACCGCCCCTCCACGAGCGCTGCTCTGAAGGACTGATGTGTCCGGGAACCGCTCACACGAGAGACGCCCGCTCATGGAGCGGCGGATATTTATGCAGACGGTTTTTTGCGTTGCGTCAGGGGGAGCGCCGCCGTGGGGGTGTGCGTCCGTGCGTCGATGTGGCTTCCTGTCCCAGGCCCCCGCTTCCCTTGGAGCCTGGTCACCCCCACGGCTTTGGCTCAATTCGGAGGGGTGCCGCCGCTGCCAAGTCACAGGCCCCGCTACCGGGAGGGAGGAGAAACGGCGGCACCCTGGTTCCGCTCGGGACGTGATACGAGCACAATCATCCATATCCGGTCGGTCGCCGACAATCCGTAGACCTGCGGATTTTTCTCCAGACGGACTAGAGCGCCGGCCTCTCAACCGGCCCAGACCTCCGGCGACTCATCGGTTCCCTGGCGCGACGTTCCGGGTGCGGGCCCGCTCGCGTCCCCTGGCTCCGGCGCCGGACCGATGGCGCTCACGAGACCACGGGAGACGGCGAAACGCACGAGCTCGGCATGGTTCTTCAGGCCCAGCTTCTCCATGACGTGGGCCCGGTGGGACTCCACCGTCCGGGCGTTGATGAAGAGCCGCTTGCCCACCTGAGGGTTGGTGTTGCCCTCGGCGACGAGCTGCAGGACTTCTTTTTCCCGGTTCGTCAGCAGGTCGTAGGGATCCACGTCGCCGTTCGCCGCCTTCTTCTTGTACTCCTCGAGGGTCGACTCGGTGAAGGGCGGACTCAGGTAGCTGCGCCCCGCCATCACCTCGCGCACGGCGTGCACCAGGTCCGCGGCATCGGCTTCCTTGAGGACGTAGCCGGAGGCGCCGTTCTGCAGCGCCCGCAGGACGTAGGCTTGATCTTTGTGCATGGAGAGCACGACGACGCGTGTTCTAGGAAAGCGCTGTCGCACCCGGCGCAGAACTTCGAGGCCGGGCAGGCCGGGCATGGAGAGATCGAGGAGAAGGAGGTCGGGACGCAGCTTCTCCACCTGTGCCATCGTCTCGAGGCCGTCCTTGGCTTCCCCGACCAGCTCGAAATCCGGCTGCTGCGCCAGACAAATTCGCAGCGTCTGCCGCAGGATCCCATGGTCGTCTGCCAGCAGCATCCGCACTTTCATGATCCTTCACCTCCAGGGTTCACGGCCTCCGGGCGCAGCCGTCCGACGACGGGCAACCGCACGCTGATGTAAGTTCCACGCCCGGACTGCGAGTCGAGCAGGAACTCGCCGCCGAGGAGAGTGACGCGCTCGCGCATGCCTGCCAGACCGCTGCCATGCCCGTTGCGGGGCCGGCAGCCGGCCTCGAAGCCGCACCCAGCATCCTCGATCCGCAGGTCCAGGATGGAGCCGTCACAGCTGGCGCGTACATCGACTTCCCGCACGCCGGCATGGCGTGCCACGTTGGTCAGCGCTTCTTGCACGATGCGATAAGCCGCTGTTTCCAGCTCGCAGTCGAAACGTACGTCGAGACCGCGATGCTCGAAACTCACCTGCACGCGAGTCTGCTTCTCGAAGCGCTCGAACATCCAGAGGAGCGTCGCCAGGAGCCCGAGATCGTCGAGCATGGACGGCCGGAGCTCCAGCGACAGGTTGCGGACCCGCTCCATGAGCTCTCCCACCAGGGAGCGCGCCTCCTGCACCACGCTGGCGCTCTCCCCGGGGCACTCGTGCACCGACTGGAGCAGGAAGTTGAGCCCCGTGAGCGCCTGACCGATCTCGTCGTGCAGCTCCCGGGCGATCTTGCGGCGCTCCATCTCTTGCACACCCACCAGATGCGAGGCCCCTTCACGGGCCCTCTGCTGCTCGGCGCGAGCTTCTTCGGCTTCGGTCATATCGAGGAGCACTCCCTGAATCCGCGCCGGCTCCCCAGGTCCCCCGGGAACCAAGACGGCCTCGTCGTGGAACCAGAGCTCGCGGCCGTCGCGCGTCATCAGACGGTAGCGGCAGCGCAGCGGCGCGCTGCCGTCGAGGAAAGCGCGCTGCGCCGCGAGGAAGCGCTCGCGATCCTCCGGATGCACGCGGGCGAGCCAGAACTCCGGGTCCTGGGTCCACTCCTGCAGTGGGTAGCCGAGCTTCGCCTCGATCTGCGGGCTGATGTACAGCGCCTTGCCTGGATCGTCGCGAGCGGTGATGTAGCTGATCACGGGCAGCTTCTCCACCAGAGTGCGGAAACGCGCCTCCGCCTCGGCCAGCTTCATCTCCGCTTCCACCCGTTCGGTGAGATCGCTGACCACGCCGGCCACGCGCTGCACCCGGCCCCAGGCGTCCCGCACCGGGAACAAACGCGCGCGCGCGTGGCGCACCGAGCCGTCGGGGCGCACGATCCGCATCGCCAAGGAGCTACCGAAAGAGAACTCCGTGCTCTCCCCCCTGCAGGTTGCGAGCATGCTGGCGTAGCGCGCCTGGATCTTCGGCCGGTCGTCGGGGTGGAGCCCCTCCAGCCAGGCCGCCATGTTGCCGTAGATTTCGGGCAGCGAACGGCCCCAGAGCTTCTCGTAGGTCGGGCTGGTGTAGAGGACGCGCCCGCTGGTGGGTTCGATGAGGAAGAAAACGTCCTCGATGTTCTCCGCCAGCTGGCGGAAGCGCTCCTCGCTGTCCCGCAGCCCCAGCTCCGCCTTCTTGTGCTTGGTGATGTCCCGGGCCTGCACCGAGAGCGCGACCACACGGTCGTCTCGGACCACGGGCCCGACGACGGAGCCGTACCAGGCTCCCACTTGGGGCGAGTAGGCCTCGTAGTACGAGGGCTCGGCGGTGCGGAGCGTCAGCTCCAGGGCGCTACGGATCGAGGCGTGGTACTCCGGAGCCGTCCAGTCGTAGATGCTCGCCTTGCCGATGAGATCCGCCTCCGACACCCCGGGGGCGGTGCGGTTCACGTACAGGAAGACGGCGTTCGTATCGACGATGGTGACGAAATCGAAGGGGTTGGTGGCGATGGAGCGCCAGCGCTCTTCCGACTCCCGCAGGCGCTCCAGGTCGGCGTCGAGGGCCTGGCGGGCGGCGAGGGCACCCTCGATGTGCTCGCGTAATGCCTTCAGGGCCCGCGCCGCGCTCGGAGCGGAGCTGGCCTGCCCCAGGTCCCGCTCCAGGGCTTCGAGGTGCAGGAGGGAGGGGTCGACGCTCACGCCGCCTCCGTTCGCCTCGGGGTCCACCGGCGTTCGGCGGCCCGAGAGGTCAGGCCACTTTACCACGACTCCTCCTCTGCGAGCGGAACGCATGCCGTGCCTTCGCTCCTCCAGGATCCCTTGATCCTGAACCGGGGTTCCGGACTCCAGCGATCCGGGGCCGGCCCTCTTCCTTGGGTCGGGCCGGCGCTGGCTCCGTTTACCTACTTACTAACGGAAGCGTATTCCGGAGCGAACAAAGGACATGAAAAGAGGCGGTTTTTCCTGGGGAGAGCCGAGGGATTCCGGACGGGAGAGGTGGTCGGGGTGGTCGGATTTGAACCGACGGCCCCCTGCTCCCAAAGCAGGTGCGCTACCAGACTGCGCCACACCCCGACTGGGACGAGAGGCTAGACGGGGGGATGCGATGGGTCAAGCGCACTGGAGTGGAGGCGAGACCTCGGGAGGTCTTGCCTTCCACGCTCGAGGCCGCGCGGCTCGTTCCACTCAACGATAAAGAGCCTTCACCTTCGACCAGGTATGGCTCTCGACCGGGAGGGCCTGCTGGATCGCGGCGCGGAGATGGGCGTCGTCGAAGCGACCCTTCTGACCGTACGCTTCCCCCACGGATGTGTAGCGCACGATTCCCCGGGCGTCGATGACGACATAGTTGTCGTAGTAGATGCCATAGAGGCCGGGGCCTGTGTATTGGAGGTAGCCCGCATTCCGGAGCACCGGGATGGTGTAACCCGTGTACTCGATGAAGCTTTGCACCCCTGCGATGGTCCCGTTCCAGCAGTCCAACGCCAAGGCTTGGAAGCGGGGGCCCTTGAAATCCTGCCAGATACGCTCGACGTCCGAACCGGCCGCCCGACACTGGCTTCAGCCGTAACCGATGAGGGCGAGGAGAACGACATGTCCGGGGTAGTCGGAAAGGGCAATCGAGTTCCCCTGGATGTCCTGGAGGCTGAAATCCGGAGCTGGATCGCCCGGGCCGATGGCACCTGCCTCGAGCGCTATCGCGAGCGTGAGGCCAGCGGCGGACAAACCAATCAATCGTCGCATGAGGGGCGTCCTTTCCAGGGGTCGGTCAGGCGCCGCAGGCGGGTGCTGGCCTGAGGGAGCAATTGCAAAACCTAGGCCCGCGCGGACAATTCTAGCACGATCGCCTCCCGCGCCGCGGCCAGGGCGCGGGCCCGGTGACTGAGGGAATTCTTCGCCGCCAATGAAAGTTCCGCCAAAGTGCGGCGCTCTCCCTCGACCAGGAACACCGAGTCGTAGCCGAAGCCACCCTGACCACGGGCGGCCATGGTGATGCGGCCCTCGATACGGCCTTCGAAGAGCTGGACCCGCGTCACCTCACCCGGCGTGGCAGGGCTGGCAAGGGCGATGCAACAGCGGAAGCGCGCGGTGCGCCGTTCTTCCGGGACGTCGCGGAGCTCGCGCAGAAGCTTGGCGATGTTGTCGGCGAAGGTGCAGCCAGGACCGGCCCAGCGCGCCGAGATGACCCCCGGCGCACCACCCAGCGCGTCGACCTCGAGACCCGTGTCGTCGGCCAAGGTCACGAGACCGGTGCAGGCGCAGAGCTCCCGCGCCTTCTTCGTGGCGTTCGCCTCCAGCGTCGCGCCGTCCTCCACGACCTCCGGACAGTGAGGGAAATCGTCGCAGCTTCGCAGCGTCGCCCGCACCCCCAGAGCCTCCAGGATGGCGGCGACCTCCTCCAGCTTGTGGTGGTTCCGCGTCGAGAGGCAGAGCACCCTCATGCGGGCCTGCCGAGGGCCCGGCGCTGCGCCGCGTGGATCTCGGCGATGCCGTTGCGGGCGCAATCGAGGAGGGCGAGGAGGGAGTCCATGCCGAAGGGTTCTTTTTCGGCGGTGCCCTGCAATTCGATGAAGCGGCCCGCCTCCGCCATGATCACGTTCATGTCCACCGTGGCGGCGACGTCTTCCTCGTAGCAGAGATCGAGGAGCGGTTCACCCTGATGCAGGCCCACACTGACCGCGCCAACGAGCTCGCGCATGGGATGCGCTTGCAGCTCCAGCTGGCTCAAGGCATCGTGCAAGGCCACGCAAGCACCGTTCACCGCCGCCGTACGCGTGCCGCCGTCGGCTTCGATGACGTCGCAGTCCAGGTAGATGGTGCGCTCGCCGACGGCGCGCAGATCGACGACGGCGCGCAGGCTCCGGCCGATGAGGCGCATGATCTCCTGGGTGCGCCCGCCGAGGCGCCCGCGCACGGCTTCCCGCACCGTGCGCGTGTTTGTGCTGCGCGGGAGCATGGCGTATTCCGCCGTCACCCACCCGGTCCCGGAGCCCCGCAGGTGCGGCGGCACGCTCGGCTCGATGCTCGCGGCGCAGAGCACGTGGGTATTCCCCATCTTCACCAGCGCCGAGCCCTCGGCATTGCGCAGGAAACCCCGCTGGATCTCGAGGCTGCGGAGCGCCCTGGGAGCGCGCCCGTCCGGTCGCTGCATGCGTCCTCCCCTGCCGCAGGCGCCTCGCCGCGCCCTCACTGCCAGTCGGACACCTCGATCGGTTTCGAGGTGTCGAAGTGTCCTGCCAGCGTGTCGATGGCCTGGCCGTCCACCAGGATCTGCAGGCGCGTCACCTGCGGGAAGTTGGCGGCCACCGTGCGCACCAGAGCTCCGAGCGTCAGGTACTCCGCCGTGCTGCCGCCAGGATGCCGGTCCACCAGGGCGTGGTTGAAATCGAGGAAGAGGGTGCGCGTCGACTCGGTGTAGTAGGTCTGCAGCAGCCGCGCTTCCTTGGGAAAGACCGAATTGTGGTGCTCCTCCTCTGGGCCGGCCACGAGCGCAGCAATGGCGGCCTCGACGCTCTCCTCCAGGGAGGCGCGCTCGGGGAGCGCGCGGCGCTCGCTCACCAGATTCTGCGCTTCGTCATCGGCGAAATAGAGCTGGAGGGCCTGCTCCGCCTTCCCCGGTTCGGGGCTGCTGGTGCTGGTTTCCTCCCTCTCCGGTTGGAGCGGCCCGTGCGGCCAGAAGAGGAGGACTCCTGCCGCCCCCAAGAGCACGACGACGAAACTCCAGAACAGCAGCCGCCGCTGTCCCGGGCTGCGTCCTCCCCTCTCCCTTTCCTCTTCCCCTTGCATCCCCTGCATCCCCTTTCCTCCCCTCAGCGTTTCGCCGCCTCGCTCTCCGGCTCGTCGACCCACCCCATGCGCTCGCCCTCGGCGGCGGAGCGGTCGCAGAGGCGTTGCACCGCGGCGGCGATGCCGGCGGCGAGTTGCGTCGCGTACTCCGGCGATTGCAACGTGCCTGCCTCGCCGGCGTTGGTCAAGAATCCTACCTCCACCACGACGGCGGGCATAGCGACGCCGCGGAGAAAGGTCAGGTTGGCTTCGCGCGCGCCGCGATTCGGTAGCGACAGGCGTTTCCCGAGCTCCGTTTGTAGCACCTGGGCCAGTTGCTGGCTGCGCGTCGCATAGGGGCCCTGCGCGTTCTGCCAGGGCAGGAAGTTCCCCGCCGCCGCCGTCTGCGCCCGGTTCCCCACGGTGTGGGGACCGACGAAGAGCACTTCGAAGCCACTCGCTCCCGGAGAGAAGGCGCCGTTGCAGTGCAGGCTGACCAGGATGTCGCCGCCACTCTTGTTCGCCAGCTCGGCTCGTCTTTCGTCGGTGATGCTGCGGTCGCTGCTGCGCAGGAGCTCGACGCGGAGCGGTAGCGCCGCTTCGAGCTGCGGCCGCAACCGGTTGGCGAGCTCCAAGGTCAGGTCCTTCTCCACCAGTCCGGAGCCGCGCACGCCGGCGTCGTCGCCGCCATGGCCGGCGTCGAGGAGGAGGACGCTGCAACCGCGGCGAGCCGCGCCTTCGGGACGAAAGCTCTCGCGCTGGGCGGTCTCGGGCAGCTTGAACTCGGGCTGCGGCGTGGGCTCCAGCCCGCGCCGCAACAGGATCACCAGCGTGCGGCCGCCGTCCCGGGTGCTGGCATCGAAGCCGTCCACGTTGGGGTCCAGTTCCAGGTAGAGCAACGCTTCACTGCCGCGTTGCTCGGCGCGCAGGCGGCGGACGAGCGGTGCCGGCGCATCTCCCACCAGAGCCAGCGGGTTCACCACGGCGTCGAAGAGGCGGACGCGCACGAGCTCCTTCGAGGTCGCTTGCACTCGATGCTGGAAGGAGCGAGCCAGATGCAAGCGCACCTCCGTATCCCCCGATACGGTCTCGTAGTCGATGCCGAGCACATCGGCGCCACCACCGCCCACCGTGAGCTGCAGTCGACTGCGATCGAAGTGCCAGCTGGGCCCCGCGGCGGGAGCGAGGACGGTCTCCAGGAATTCGAGCGGCAGGTAGACGCTGCCGGCGCGATAGCGCACTGGCAGGTGGAGCAGCACGTCGTCGTCCCCCACGACGACGAGCCGGGTGTCCACGGTCACTTGCAGCTTCGTCTCGCCGATCTTGATGACGAGCTTGCCGGTCTCGGGCTTCCAGAAGCGCTCCAGGCCCAGGGCCCGCACCACATCGTTGGCAGCCACGTACCATTCGAGGCTCGCAGCTTCCAGACGCTGGAGGCCGAGCTCGGCGGCGGGGCGCCCGTCCTCGAAGCGCACCTGCAGGACTTCGGCCCCGGCCGGGGCCGTCGCCAGGCAGAAGAGGGCGCAAGCCAGCTGCCATCCCCGCTTCATCCCTGCTTCGCCTCCTTCAAGGCGCGATCGACGTCGCGCTTCGCCTCCCGCTGGGCGATGGCGGCGCGCTTGTCGTAGGACTTCTTGCCCTTCACCAAGGCCAGCTCCACCTTGACCCGGCGGTCCTTGAAGTAAACGCGCAGGGGCACGATGGTGAGCCCCTTCTCCCGCGCCTTCAGCCCGTAGCGCAGGATCTCGCGCCGGTGGAGGAGGAGCTTGCGCTCCCGCTCCGGGTCGTGATTGAAGCGGTTCCCCTGCTCGTAGGGGCTGATGTGCGCACCCACCAGGAAGAGCTCGCCATCCCGGAACTCGGCGTAGCTGTCCTTGAGGTTGATCCGCCCGGCCCGGAGCGATTTCACCTCGGTGCCCTGGAGGGCGATGCCGGCCTCGATGCGGTCGAGGATGTGGTAGTCGTAATGGGCCTTGCGGTTGGTGGTGACGATCTTGATGCCGCGTTCGGCCGCCTTGCCGTTCGTATCGCCCACGGCACCCCTCGGTTGTTCTCGCCGGCACCGGCAACGTAGCAGGCCGCGGCGCGGCCGGCAAGCGGCCGAACGGTGCAACCCGAAGCGGCGCTGCGCGATGCGTTGCTGTGTGGGTCGTTGACACCCTTCCCGGGGGTTCCGTAGAATCCGCCGCACGCCCCGGATGCAAGAGGTTCGTTCCTGTCCGGCGCCGTCCGCGGGCCGCGATGTTCCGGGTGCCGAAGTGGTGGAACTGGCAGACGCGCTGCGTTCAGGGCGCAGTGAGGGAAACCTCGTGCGGGTTCGAGTCCCGCCTTCGGCACCAACTCGATCGCCTGCTCTTTCTCCAACATGCCGGCGTGCGTCGGCGATCGCCGTAGCCGCGCTCGGCTCGGGCCTCCTCGGCCGCTGGATCCGATGGAACCACGCTTGAAGAGAGCCCGGCGTCACCCCGAGCTGCCTGCCGCCAAGCTGCGCTGGACCTGTGCGCCGCGCCAGCTCGGTTTCCGCGACACCCGCGCGCTCCCGACCCGGCCGGAGATCTACGGCCAGCCCAAGGCCCTGGCGGCGCTGCGCTTGGGACTCGAGATCCAAAGCCCGGGGTACAACATCTTCGTCGTCGGCCTCACGGGCACGGGCAAGACGACGACGATCTGCCGGCTCTTCGAAGAGCTGCACGTGACCGGCCCGGTGCCGCCCGATCTCTGCTACGTCCACAACTTCGAGCGACCGGAAGAGCCGTGGGCCTTGCAACTTCCCGCCGGCACCGGCCGCATGCTGCGCCAGGACATGCGCGACCTGATGGAGTTCGTCCGGCGCAGCCTGCCGGAAGTCTTCGAAAGCGAGGCCTACCAGACGCGCCACCGGCGGACGTTGGAGGTCTTCAAGGAGCGCGGTCGCGCGGCGTTCAAGGAGTTCGAGGGGCGGGTCGAGAAAGAGGGCTTCCGCATCGTGCAGATCCAGATGGGCGCGCTCACCCACGCGGAGCTGCACGCCTTGGTGGCGGGCGAGCCGCTGCCCATGGAGCGGCTCAAGGACATGGCTGACGAGGGCCGCTTCGGCCGCGACGAGCTCAAGACCCTGCGCGGGAAGTACGAGAAGCTCACGGTCGGTCTGCAGAGCGTCTTGCAGGAGGGGCGGCGCATCGAGAAGGAGCTCGGCGAATCGCTGCGCAAGCTGGACCGTCACTTCGCCACCCTCGTCGTCCGCGACCCGCTCAAGGAACTGCAGGAGAAGTATGCCAAGCTGCCGCGCCTGCTCGCCTATCTCGCCGCGGTGCAGGAGCACATCCTCGATTCCCTCGCCAAGTTCGCCCGCGCCGCGCAGGAAGGTTCGGGCGACGAGGACACCGGCCCGACGCCGCGGCTCCGGGAGTACGAGGTGAACCTGGTGGTGGACCACGCGGAGTCCAAGGGCCCGCCGGTGGTCATCGAGTCGTCGCCGACGCTCCGCAACCTCTTCGGTGGCGTGGACTTCGTGCCGCTCCGCAGCGGCGGTTGGCGCTCGGATTTCACCCGCATCAGCGCCGGCAGCCTGCTGCGGGCGCACGGCGGTTACCTGGTCTTCAACTTGCACGACGTCGGTGAGCCCGGCCTGTGGCCGCTGCTCAAGCGCACGCTCAAGAATCGCAAGGCCGAGATCCATCCTCCCGAGTCGCCCTTGATCGCCGCCTCGGCTCTCAAGCCGGAGCCGGTGACCTTGGACGTCAAGGTGGTGGTCATCGGCGACGTCCTCACCTACAGCATGCTGCACGCCTACGACGACGAGTTCCGCAAGATCTTCAAGGTGAAGGCGGACTTCGACTCTTCCATGCCCAGGACGCGGCGCAGCATGCAACAGTACGCCCGCTTTCTCGCCACCCTGGCGGAGAGCGAGAACCTGCTGCCCTTCGATGGGAGCGGCGTCGCCGGCATTCTGGAATTCGGGGCGCGCTTCGCCGGCCGGCAGGACCGGCTCAGCACCCGCTTCAGCGACATCGCCGATGTGGCGCGGGAGGCGCATTACTGGGCGAAGAAGAACCGGAGCCGCACCATCGGTGTGGCGCACGTGGACCAGGCCCTGCAGCAGCGCGTGCAGCGGGTGAACCTGCTGGAAGAGCGGGTGCAGCGCTCCATCAACGAGGGCGCCCTACTCCTGGACCTGCGGGGCAAGAAGATCGGCCAGTTGAACGGCCTCACCGTGTTCGACCTCGGGGACTACACCTTCGGGCGGCCGTCGCGTCTCACCAGCGAGGTCTCCATGGGGAGGTCGGGAATCATCAACATCGAACGGGAATCGAACCTCTCCGGCTCGACCCACGACAAAGGGATGCTCATCCTGGCGGGGTATCTGCGCGGCAAGTACGCCCAGCAACGGCCGCTCACGCTCTCGGCGAGCATCGCTTTCGAGCAGTCCTACGGTGGCGTGGACGGCGACAGCGCCTCGGCGGCGGAGCTCTTCGCCCTGATTTCCGCCATCGCCCGACTGCCGCTCCGGCAGGATCTGGCGGTGACGGGATCCATCAATCAGAAGGGCGAGATCCAGCCCATCGGCGGCATCAACGAGAAGATCGAAGGTTTCTTCGACACCTGCAAGGCGCGGGGGCTCACCGGCACCCAGGGCGTGATCTTCCCGGGGACGAACGCGCCGGAACTCATGCTGCGCAAGGACGTGGTGGCGGCGGTGCGAGCCGGCAAGTTCCACCTCCATGCGGTGCGCAGCGTCGACCAGGGCCTGGAGATCCTCACTGGTGTCAAGGCCGGACGGCGGACGAAGAGCGGGTACGAACGCGACACGGTGCACGGCATCGTGGACGGCGCCCTCACCGAGCTGGCCGAGGAGATCAAGGAATACGTCGAGGCGAGCGACACCGTGAGCGGGCGGCCCCCGACCCAGGGCCTGGCGGACGACGACGAAGAAGATGGTGACGTGCTGCGGCGGCGCCGGCCGCGGAGGCGCCGGTGAACGTCTTCGAGCGCCGGTTGTTGCAAGTGGTACTGACGCGTCCCACCGCGCCCTTCCGCGAGCATTGGATCCGCGCGGCGCTGGAGCACGCGGCGCGCCGGCTCGGCCTGCGCTCGCGGCGCGATCGCTTCGGCAACCTCTACGTCGGCTACCGTCGCGGCGACGCGCCGCCCATCGCCTTCAGCGCGCACATGGATCACCCGGGATTCGAGGTGCTGAGCGGCGGGCGGCGGGCGCGTGCCGCGCTCCTCGGCGGCGTCGATCCGAAGCACCTGCGCGGCAGCCGCGTGCTCCTCTACCACGACGTCCACTCCCTCCGTGAGGCGGCGCGTCCCCCGGCGCCGGTCCGCGGCCGCATCGCCGCGGTGCACTCGACCTTGCCCGCCGGGGCTCGACGCGCCGAGGTCGAAGTGGAGATCGTCTGCGCCAGCGAGGTCGAGCCGCGTGCCTGGGGACATTTCGATCTTCCCGGCATGGAACTGCATGGTGGCATGCTGCGCTCGAAGGCGCTGGACAATCTCCTTTCCTGCGTCCTCATCCTGGCCACCTGCGCCCGGCTGCAGCGCCGCCGCGCCGTGGCCAACCTGCTCGGTGTCTTCACCCGCGCCGAGGAAGTGGGCTTCGTCGGCGCCGGCGGTGTGCTCCGCAGCAGCGTGCTGTCGCCTGCCCGACCTCTCGTCGTCCTCGAGACCAGCAAAGCGCTTCCCACGGCGCCCATGGGCCGCGGCCCGGTGCTGCGCGTCGGCGACCGCATGTCCTCTTTCGACCCGGAGATGGATCTGTGGCTCTCGGCAAGCGCCGCGGAGCTCGCCGAGGCGGAACCTCGCTTCCTCTTCCAACGCGCTCTCATGACGGGCGGCGCCTGCGAGGCGTCGCTCTTCATCCTGCACGGGCGTCGGGTCGGCGCGCTGGCCATGCCGCTCGGCAACTATCACAACATGACGCCCCGCGGCGGCATCGGCCCGGAGTTCGTGCGCGCCAGCGATTTCGATCAGATGTTGCTGCTGCTCGAGCACCTGGCGACGCATCCGCCGCGCCCGGGTCTGGTGCAGGCGCGCCGGGCCGAGCTCGACGCTCTCTTCGACCGCCTCGGTCCACGCCTGCGCTCAAGCTGAGCCGGCAACGCCCACGACACCAGCCACGGCTCCGGTGCCGCTTGCGGCCTCGCCGTACGCTGCTGCCAACAATTGCATGGGGTGGACGACTCGGACCGCGGCGAGGCGCGGCGTCGACCCGGCGGCGCGCCGCAGGCCGGAGCGGATCTGCAGGATGCAACCGGCGTTGCCCGTGGCCACCGTGTCGGCGCCGCTCGCCGCCACGTGGCGGATCTTCTCCTCCAGGATGGCGCCGGCGAGATCGGGATACAGCACGTTGTAGACGCCGGCGCTGCCGCAGCAGCGATCGGCCTCCGTGAGGGGCACGAGCTCGACGCCGGGGATCGCGGCGAGGACGCGCTTCGGCGCCGCCGAGATGCCGCGGCCGTGCAGCAGATGACACGGCTCGTCGTAGGCCACGCGAGCCGGCACTCGAAGCGGGGGCGCCACGACACCGAGAGCATCGAGGAACTCGCTGATGTCGCGGACACGGGCGGCGAGAGCGCTCGCAGGCGCCGCAAGTGCCGGCTTGTCGCGCGCCAACTCGCCATACTCGGCGAGCGTCGAGCCGCAGCCGGCGGCGTTCACCACCAGAGCGTCCACGTCGGCCCGCGCGAAGGCGGCGAGATTGCGCTCCAGCAGGCGCAAGCCATCGGCCCGATAGCCCAGGTGGAAGTGCAAGGCACCGCAGCAGGTCTGCTCCTGCGGCGTCACCACCTCGCAGCCATTGTGACGGAGCGCCGCGATGGAGGCGGCCTGCACCTCCGGCAGCAGCTCGGGGGCGATGCAGCCGCGCAAGAAGAGCACCCGCGCTCGCCGTTTGCCGTGGGCGGGAAGTACCTCCGGCCAGTCGCGCCGCGCCTGTCGCGGTGGCAGCGAAGGAGCAAGGGCAGCGCGCTCCTGGAGATGCAGGGCGCGGAGAAGACCGCTTCGTTCCGCGAGTCGCACGAGGCCACTCGCCTGAGCGGCACCGAGAAGGTTCGCGACGGTGCGGAGACGCCGCCTTTCCGGGAGCACACGCCGCAAGAGCCAGCGACCGAAGCGCGTTTCGAGCCGCGTCGCACCCGACGCCACGGGTTCGCTCTGCAACTGGGCGCGGAAGTCCTCCATCATGGTGGCGAAGCGGACGCCCGAGGGACAGGCGGTCTCGCAGGCCCGGCAGACGAGGCAGAGATCGAGGTGTTCCCGGAAAGCCGGCGTCAGCGCTTGCCGGCCCTCGTCGTGGGCGCGCATGAGATAGATGCGCCCGCGGGGCGAATCGGCCTCGTTGCCGAGATGCAAGTACGTGGGACAAACGGGTAGGCAGAGGCCGCAGTGCACACAATCTCTGGCGATGTCGTAACGGCTCTTCACGGGGGCTGGCGCGGTGCTGGTCACCTGGCTGCCTCCATCTCGAGCCAGGGCGGCGCGGGCAAAAGGCCCGAGGGATCGAAGACGGATTTGAGACCCGCCTGCAACGCTGGTGCCGGCGGCACGGGGCGGAAACCCTGGCCCACAGCCACCGGCGACCAGAACGAGCGCAAGGTGCAACCCGCCGCTTGCAGACGGTCTCGCAGCTCCGGCAGGCGCGGAGAGAGTTCTACCGGCACTTGCACAGCGACTGTGCCGACGCCGTGGAGACCGAGCGCCGCCACGCCGTCCCCGCAGCAGGAACGGACGACGTCGAGAGCCGGCACCACGGCGGTGGGGAGACCTGCGAGACTCAGGAGCACTTGGCCCGGATCCGGTGTGCCGAACTGCATGAGGCTCCGCCAGCGCGCTTCAGCTTCTGCGTCTCCGGCGATCTGCCCACCCCAGAGCGCAGCGCAGCCACGCGACTGCGCCTCGACCACGGATGCCTGCCCCTCGAAGCGCGCCAGCAGCTCGAGGTCCTTGTCCTCAGCAGCGTTCGTTCCGATTCCAAAGCTGGCGAGGAACGCTTGGGGCCGCAAGGAGCTCCGCTCGGCGGCGACGAGAAGATCCCGGGCTCGCTCCATGGGGACGCGGGCGAGGACCACGGCGGACCGTTCCGGCATGGGGACGAGACGCAGGTTGATCTCGCAGAGCAGCGCGAGAGAACCGAGGGAGCCGAGGTAGATCTTGGCGAGATCGTAGCCGCTCACATTCTTCACCACTTTGCCCCCGGTCTTCGTCGTCCCACCGTCGGCGTGGAGCACCCGGCAGCCGAGCACGGCGTCGCGCCACGTGCCTCGTCCCAGGCGGCCGAGGCCGTTTCGATTCGCGGCGCAGGCGCCGCCCACCGTCGCGGCTCGCCCGGGCCAGGGTGCGGGAGCGAGGCGCTGGCCCGCTTCTCCTGCCTGCGCTGCGAGTGTGTGGAGCGTGACACCGGCCTCGGCGATCAAAGTGAAGTCCACCTTCTCGTGCTCCAGGATCCGGTCCAGTCGCCGGGTGGAGAGGACGAAGTCCACACCGCGCAACGACCCGGCCAGGTGCAGATGCTCCATCGAACCTGCCGGGAGAACGTGGAGACCCTCGCGCGCCGCGAAACGCAAACCTTCCTGCACTTCTGCCGCGCTCGCCGGCGCCAGCACCGGCGTTGCCGACGGCAGCACCCCGGCGAGCGCCGGGAGCGCCGGTTGCCAGGCCTCGACGCTGGCAGCACCGAACACAGAACGCAGGCGCTCCAGGTCGGCTTTCACCGTCTCACCTCCGGAGCGTCGCCGGGATCCGGGAGGAGCATGCGGCCCCGCGCCTCGACGCAAGACTTCGTCGCGGGCAGCACCTTGTCGGGATTGCAGAGACCGCGGGGATTCCACGAGTCCCGCACGCGGCGCATGAGCTCGAGGTCCGCGGCATCGAACATGAGAGGCATGAGATCACGCTTCTCGACGCCGATGCCGTGCTCGCCGCTCAAGGCACCGCCGCACTCGAGGCAGAGCCTCAGGATTTCCTCGCCGGCGGCGAGAACGCGCTGCACCTGTTCCGGGTCGCGCCCGTCGAAGGCGATGTTGGGGTGCAGGTTGCCGTCACCGGCATGGAAGACGTTGGCCAAGGTGATGCCGTACTTCTCGCGCACCCGGTAGATCGCCTCCAACACCCCTTGCAGCTTGTTCCGTGGGACGACGCCGTCCATGACGAGCAGATCGGTGTCGATGCGGCCCATGGCGCCGAAGGCGCCCTTCCGGCCCTGCCACAGGCGCTTGCGCTCGCTTTCTTGCTGCGCTTCCTCCAGCGCCAGCGCACCGCGCTCCCGGCAGATGGCCCCCACCCGCGCTGCCGATGCTTCGACCTCCAAGGCCGGACCATCCAGCTCGACGAGGAGCACGGCATCGGCCTCGCGCGGATAGCCGGCAGCGTACACCGAGGACTCCACCGCTTCGATGGTCAGGTGGTCCAGGATCTCCAGCGCCGCGGGCTCGACGCCGGCGGCGACGATGTCCGCCACCGCAGCACAGGCATCACCCATCCTGCCGTAGGCGGCGAGCAAGGTGCGGACGCTCTCGGGCTTCGGCACCAGACGCACGGTGATCGCGGTGGCGATGCCGAGTGTCCCCTCGCTGCCGACGAACAGTCCCACCAGGTCGTAGCCCGGGGCATCGGGCTCGGGGCCGCCGAGCTGCACCACCTCGCCCGTCGGCAGCACCACCTCGAGGCCGAGGATGTGGCGCGTGGTCATGCCGTGCTTGAAGCAATGGGGTCCGCCGGCGTTCTCCGCCACGTTGCCGCCGATCGTGCACGAAGCCTGGCTCGAAGGATCGGGGGCGTATGCCAATCCAGTGCTCGCCACCGCCTGGCTCAGGTTCAGGTTGACGAGACCCGGCTGGACGACGGCGAAGCGATTGTCGACATCGATGGCGAGGATGCGCCGCATGCGCGACGTCTCCACGATCAGGCAGTGCTCGACCGGCTTGGCGCCGCCGGAGAGACCGGTGCCGGCGCCGCGGGGGACGAAGGGGACGCCATGGCGGGCGCAGCAACGGACGATCTCGGCCACCTCCGCCGTGGTCTCCGGGAAGGCGACGGCGAGCGGGCGGGTCTTGTAGAGGGTGAGCGCGTCGCATTCGTACACCAGGAGGTCTTCCGGACGCTGGTGCAGCCTGGGGCCGAGGTGGCCGTGGAGCTCATGCAAGAAGGCGGTGGTGTCTGCGTTCATGACGGCATCGCGTCGCATTCTACGTTCCCGCTCGGGGCGCGGCAAACGGCGCTGCGGCGGCGACGGAGCGGCGATGCTATCCTGCCCGCATGACGCACCCCGAGCCGCTGGCGACCGCAGCCGCACCGAGAGTCGAGCCGAGCGAGCCCGCTTCGGTCACCGCGGACTTCAAGGATGTGCTGCGGGATGGGCGCTTCCGCCTGCTGCTCCTCGGCAACTTCGTCAGCACCGTCGGCGACTGGCTCGCCTTCATGGCGCTCTTCAGCCTGACCTCGTTCGAGTGGAAGAAGGGCGTGAGCGGCGTCAGCCTTCTCGGCATCGCCTACACCCTGCCCCTGGCGCTCCTCTCCCCCGTGGCCGGCGTCTGGGTGGACCGCTGGGAGCTGCGGCGGGTGCTCGTCTCCACGGCGGCGCTCCGCGCTCTCATGGTGCTGGTCATGGCGGTGTGGCCGCGTTTCTGGGCCACCTGCCTCTTGCTCGCCGTCCACCAGACCGTGGCGGGCTTCTTCAACCCGGCCCAACACAGCGCCCTGGCGCGGCTCGTGCGCCGGGAGCATCTGCTGGTGGCGAACGCGCTCAACACGCAGGGCACGCAGCTGACCAAGATCCTCGGGCCCGGCATCGCCGGCTTGCTCGTGGCCTGGCTCGGCCCGCGCGGCTGCTTCCAGTTCGATGCCGTCATGCTGATGACGGCCGCGCTCCTCCTCACCCGTCTCCCGCGCCTGCCCGGAATCACCGCAGACCGCGCCCCCTTCGCGCGCGAGTTCCGCGCCGGCCTGCATTTCCTCGAGCATGCCGTGCGCCTGCGCGCCGTCATCCTGCTCCTCACCCTCGGCTTGTGCGCCCTCGGCGGTTACATCGCCGTCATGCCCATCTTCGCCCGCGACCGGCTGGAGGCGGGCCCCCGCGTCATGGGTTTCATTGTCTCCGGTCTCGGTGCCGGCGCCGCGCTCGGCGCCTTCGCCGTCACCCACTCGGGGAAACGCTGGGACAAGCTCTGGTCCATCTGCAGCGGCGCCTGCATCGCGGCGCTGTCGCTCTGGCTCGTGTCGCGCACCTTTCATGTCGGCATGGCGCTCGCCGCCTCGGCGACCCTCGGCTTTGGGGCGATCTGCATGCTGGTCCCGGCGTACGCGCTCTTGCAGGAGGAAACGCCGCCCGCTCTCCTCGGGCGCGTTCTCAGCCTCGCCATCGCGGCGTTGTCGTTGGCTCAGGTGCTCGGGATGGCGATCGCTGGCGCCGCGGCCTCGCGACTGGCGCCGGATCATCTGCTCGCCTGGGAGGCCCTGCTCCTTGGCTGCGCTGCCCTCGTCTTTTGCGTCTGGAGCTTGCGGCGACGCGGGCCCCGTCCCGGCGCGGGCCGTGACACGTGCGGATTGCCCTCCACATAGAAGCGCCAGGGCCGTACGGCATCCTCGCCGGCGTAGTCGACCCCGATGCGGGCGCTCTGCCCGATGCGTTCGCCTGGCGCCAAGGTGCCGCCTGCGATCCAGAGATCCGGACCGCAGAGGTCGGCGCCGTTTTGACGACGGGTCACGGAGAGAGCCTGGCACAGCTTCCCTGGACCGCTGAGCAGCGCGGTCAGGCGCTGCACGCCGCGCCGCTCGCGCATGGGCTCGATGCCTCGGACCGGCTCCAGGGCGCGGAGGAGCACGGCCTCGGGGCGGCCCGGAGGTTGGCAGACGACGTTGAGCATGTCGTGGACGCCGTAGACGAAGTACACGTAGGCGTAACCCGGGGGGCCGAACATGACCTCGTTGCGCGCGGTGCGGCCATGCCGGGCATGGCAGGCCTGGTCCTCGGCGCCGACGTAGGCCTCGGTCTCGACGATGCGCCCGGCAAGCATGCTGCCCTCGACGCGGCGACAGAGGATGCAGCCGAGGAGCTCGCGGGCGACGCAGAGGGCGCTGCGGGCGTAGAAAGCGCGTGGCAGGGGAGAAGGTCGGTGCGGTGGCATGGCAGGGCTCCGGTGCAGCGGCGCCACGCATGGTAGCAGAGCTTGACAGCAGGCGAGCCGGTCCAGACGATGGCTATGAGGAGGGCGGCGGCACGGGCGGTGCAACGTCGCCTCCGCCTGCACGGGTATGATGGCTCGCCGGCTCCAGGCCCTCGAGCCGGCACAGAGCGTGGAGCGGTCTCGGGAGGAAGGCGATGGCAGAGCGCGAAGTGCTCGAAGTGGACGTGCTGTTCGTCGGCGCCGGGCCCGCCTGCCTGGCGGGGGCCCTGCACTTGGCGAACCTGGCGCGCCAGCACGACGAGGCCGTGGCGCAGGGCGCGCGCGCCGGGGCGCCGCTCGGCGAGCTCCAGATCGCCGTCATCGAGAAGGCGAGCGAGGTGGGGATGCACTCCCTATCCGGCGCCATCCTGGATCCCCACGCGCTCCGCGAGCTCATGCCCGATTTCGAGGCTCAGGGCTTCCCCGCCGAGAGCCCGGTGACCGAGGACGCGGTCTACTTCCTGACGGCCAAGAAGCACCTCAAGTTCCCGGTGACGCCGCCGCCGTTGCAGAACCACGGCAACTACCTCGTTTCCCTGCACCAGGTCACCCGCTGGCTCGCCAGCAAGGTCGAGGCTGCCGGCGTCAACGTCTTCGCCGGCTTCGCGGGCAGCGAGATCCTCTTCGAAGGCGACCGCGTCGTCGGCGTACGCACCGGGGATCGCGGCGTGGACAAGCAGGGTCAACCCAAGAGCAACTACGAGCCCGGCATCGACATCCGCGCCCGGGTCACGGTGCTCGGCGAGGGCAGCCGCGGCAGCCTGACGAAGGAGCTCATTCCGCGGCTCGGCCTCGATCGCGACTCCCTGCCGCAGCTCTATGCCACGGGCGTCAAAGAGCTGTGGCGGCTGCCAGCGGGAAGGCTGCACCCCGGGCGGGTGCTGCACACCCTCGGCTGGCCGCTGCCGCAGGACCTCTACGGCGGTGGGTTCATCTATCACATGAGCGGCGACATCCTCTCCCTCGGCTTCGTCACCGCCCTCGACTACAAGCACCCCGACACCGATCCGCACCTGCTCTTCCAGAAGTACAAGACCCATCCGTTCATCGCCGCGATGCTGGCCGGCGGCGAGATGGTGGCGTACGGAGCCAAGACCATTTCCGAAGGCGGTTACTACACCATGCCTCGGCTCTACGCCGACGGCGTGCTCCTCGTCGGCGAATGTGCCGCCTACCTCGACGCCATGCGTCTCAAGGGCGTCCACCTGGGGATGAAGTCGGGGATGTTGGCAGCGGAAACCCTCGTCGACGCCCTTAAAGCCGGCGACACCAGCGCGGCGACGCTACGGGGCTATCCGGAGCGCTTCGAGAAGAGCTGGGCCCGTAAGGAGTTGCACCGCGTCCGCAACTTCCGCCAGGGTTACGAACGCGGCCTCGTGCCCGGGCTGATGCACACGGGACTGCAGCTGCTGACCGCCGGCCGCGGTGTCTTCGAGCGCCGCCGTCTCGATCCGGACTACACCCACATGCGCCGTCGCCACGAACTGAACGGGGCCCAGGCCCCGGCACCAGTGCCACTCGACGAGAAGCTCACCTTCAAGAAGCTCACCGACGTCTACCTCTCGGGCACCAACCACGACGAAGATCAGCCCTGCCACCTGCGCATCGCCGACTTCGACATCTGCAACGAGCGCTGCACGGCGGAGTTCGGCAACCCGTGCCAGCACTTCTGTCCGGCCAGCGTCTACGAGATGGTGGAGAAGGAGAACGGCCGCCGCGAGCTGGTGGTCAACTTCACCAACTGCGTGCATTGCAAGACCTGCGACATCATGGACCCGTACCAGATCATCCAGTGGGTTCCCCCCGAGGGCGGCGGCGGTCCCAGCTACGTGAACATGTGACGCCGCCCATGTCCGGCCACCCCACCCACCCACACGACGCCGCGCCCGGCTGGTCGTTCTGCCCGCAGTGCGCCACCCGGCTGGAAACGCGGCTGTTGCGGCCCGGCGAGCCCACGCGCCTCGCCTGCCCGGCCTGCGACTTCATTCTCTTCCTCGATCCCAAGGTCGCGGCGGGCTGCATCCTGGAGATCGACGGACGCATCGTCCTCTTGCGCCGCGCCATTCCGCCCGCCGTCGGCAAGTGGGTGTACCCGGGCGGCTACGTGGACCGCGGCGAGACGGTGCCCGCAGCCGCCGCACGCGAGGCGCTCGAGGAAGTCTGCTTGCAGGTAGAGCCGCGCTCGCTCCTCGGCGTCTACTCTTACGCGGGAAGCCCGATCGTCGTCGTGGTCTATGTAGCGGAAGTCGTCGGTGGCACGCTCGCCGTCGGTGACGAAGCCCTCGAGGTGCGCACCTTCGCCCCGGAAGCGCTGCCGTGGAACGATCTCGCTTTCCCCAGCACCTTCGACGCCCTCGCCGATTACTTGCGCCGCGTGCATGCCATGGAGCCGCCTGCCGACGCCACCGATCCTGCGCCTCCTTGAACTCTCACGCTTCTTCCCCCACGAACTCTTCGCAAACCGCGGGCACGGAAGCTGCTGTGCCGGCCTGCTGGGATCCCGAATCGAGTCGCGACGGACCCCTCGGGGACAGCGACGGAAACGGCCCTCCCAGAGCGGAGAGGCCAGACGCGCTCGCTTCCAGACGCAGGGAGGCGCGGGGATGCGGAGACTCCGTGCACGCATCGGTGCGGGCGCAGCGCTGCACAGCGCCGCGAGCAGCGCCAGCAAGAGCATCGGCTTCGGCTTGCTGCTGCTCTACGGGCACGCTCTCACACCCGCCGACTTCGGCGTCCTCGTTCTCCTGTACCTCACCACTTTCCTCCTCGACGGCATCGCGATCCAAGGTCTGACGGCGCGGATCCTGCGCCAGCACGCTCTCGCCGCCGGCGAGGACGACCCGTCGCGCCGGCGCGTCGTCACCACGGCGTTCGTGCACACGGTGGCGAGCGGCGCGGTGCTTTTCGGCCTCCTCGCCCTCGCTGCCGGCCCGGCGAGCCTGCTCTTCTTCCGCGAGCCGCGTTGGAGCACGCTGCTCCAGCTCATGTGCATCGCCGGCTTCCTCCGCGCCGTGCAGAACGTACCGCGGCAGATGCTGCGGGCCCGCGGCCGGTCGGGCTGGCTCGATGGCCTCCGCCTCGGCGATGCGGTGGCGGCGGCGGTGCTCAACATACTGCTCGTCGTCGGTGCCGGCCTCGGCCTGACCGGCGTCGTCTACGGCGAGGTGCTGCGCGAGGGCGTCGCCACGCTGCTGCTCGTCTTTACCTTGCGTCGCGACCTCTGCCATGCGCCCTCTATGGTGGCGCTGCGTCGCTTGCTGCGCGATGGCTGGCCGCGGCTGCGGCGTGAGCTGCCCAATCTGGTGCTGGCGGCGAACGATCGCTACTTCCTCGCCTTCTCGACTTCGGTCAGCCTGATCGGGACCTACGGTTTCGGACTGCGCCTGGCACAAGCCCTCGGTGACTTCGTCGTGCAACCACTCCTCGGCCTCGTCCCGGGTCTCCATGCGCCGGACGGAGCTGCCGAAGGCAGGCGCGAAGTCTTCGGCCGTTTCTTGACCTACTTCGTGGCCCTGGCCGGCCTCGTAGCTCTCGCCATCGCCGTGTTCGCCCCCTCCCTGCTGCGCATCGTCTGCCAGCCGGACTACGAGGGCACGGCGTGGATCCTGCCGCTCCTCCTCATGGCCTTGGCTATCGGGGGGGTGCAAAAGCTGTTGCTGGTGTGCCTGCGTCTCGAGGGTCGTCCGGCGCCGCCGGTGCAGCGCGCCACCTTCGCCGCCGCCGTTCTCAGCCTCACCGGCAATGCCTTGCTGGTACCGAAGCACGGCGCCCTCGGCGCCGCCTTCACCGCCGTCCTCGCCCAGTCGCTGCTCTGCGCCATGGTGCTGGTGGCGGCGCGCCGCAGCCAGTTGCTGCGCTTCGAGCCCGGCCGTCTGACCAAGGTCGCCGCCGCTCTCTTCTCCAGCTTCTACATCGCCGGTTTCGTGATGCCCGACGATCTGGTGGGACAGATCGCCGCGGCCTGGGCGATGGTGCTGCTCTACCCTGCGCTGCTCGGCGTCTTCGGCTTCTACACCGTGGCGGAGGTCGAGCGCCTGCGCGACCTGTTCAACCACCGTATCGGCAAAGCGGCATCCAAACCCGCTGACCGCAAGGATTTCCCCTTCCCTGCCGTGACCGAAGCCGCGGACGACGCCGAGCTCGTCGGCGCCGGCGCCGAACGCCAGCGTTCCTGAGCTGACGCCCCTCCTGCCAACCACTGCTGCACTCTCCCAGTTCGCTCGGCCGTTTGACTGGGGCGAACCGGAGCGCGCGCCGCGCCGCACGTGCTATTCTTCCCCACGAAGTCGAACCTCGCCGAGTTGGCCCGTTCCCCATAGCGGGGCGGGCGTGTCTCCCCTCGAGAGTGCGGGAATCCATGAGGAGGAAGAGAGATGCCGGTCAAACCCATTCCTGACGGCTTTCACACCTTGACACCCCATCTGGTCATGAAGGATGCAAGCAAGGCGATCGATTTCTACAAGAAGGCTTTCGGTGCCGAGGAGATCGCTCGCATGCCGGGGCCGGGCGGCAAGATCATGCACGCCATGATCCGGATCGGCGGCTCGTTTCTGATGCTCAACGACGAATTCCCCGACATGGGCGCAAGCGGTCCCGAGAGCATCGGGGGCTCGCCGGTCACGATCCACATCTACGCGGACAACGTGGACAAGCTCTGGGAGAAGGCCCTGGCGGCCGGGGCCACCGTGGCGATGCCGCTCGGCAACATGTTCTGGGGTGACCGCTACGGGTCGCTGGTCGACCCATTCGGCCACCGCTGGTCGCTGGCCACCCACATCGAGGATGTTCCGCCCGCGGAGATGGCAAAGCGGGTGGCGGCGGAATTCGGGAAGTAGGCGAGGGCGGGAGGACAGCTTACGCCGTCGCGACGAGGCTGGCGACGGTTTCCACGTGGGGCGTGTGTGGGAACATGTCGACGGGTTGCACGCGTTGCAGCCGGTAGTCGCCATCGACGCAGAGAAGCTGGAGATCCCGCGCCAGAGTGCTCGGGTTGCAGGAAACATAGAGAAGGAGTGGCGCGCGCAGGCGCCGCAGGCCCTGCACGACGTCGGGGTGCAGCCCCGCCCGGGGCGGGTCGGCGATGATGCGTTGCGGGGCGCGCTCCCCTGTCGCACTGCGCAGGAACTGGCGCACGTCCGCCGCCACGAAGCGGCAATTGTCGATGCCGTTGAGGCGAGCGTTGCGCTCCGCGTCGGCGACGGCGCTCTCCACCTGCTCGATGCCCGTTACCCGGCGCGCCCTACCCGCCAGGGAGAGCGCGATGGCGCCGGTACCGGCGTAGAGATCCAGCACTTCCTCCTCGCCCCGCAGCTCGGCCCACTCCGCCACCAGGGCGAAGAGGCGCTCTGCCTGCTCCGGGTTCGGCTGGAAGAAGGACGCCGCGCTGATCTGGAAGCGCAGGCCCCCGAGGACGTCTTCGATCACGCCGGGACCGTGCAGGATCTCCTCCTGTTCGCCGGTCGCAATCATGGCGCGTCCGCTGTTGATGGTGCGGACGATGCTTACCACGGTGGGGAATTCGGCAGTGAGCGCCGCCACGATCTGCTGCCGGTTCGGCAACGTGCCGGCAGCGGTGACCAGGTTCACCAGCATCTGTCCGGTGCGCTTGCCCTCGCGCACCACCAGATGGCGCCAAAAACCCACGTGCCGCCGGCTGTGGTAGGCAGGCAGACCCGAGCTCGCCGCCAGCTCCCGCACCCGCGCCACGATGCGGTTCGAGGTTTCCGACATGAGATAGCAGGCGTCCAGATCGAAGACGCGGTCGAAATGTCCCGCCGTGTGCAGACCCAGCACGATGCGACCGTCGGGCCCGTCGAAGAAGCCGAACTCCATCTTGTTGCGGTAGAAGAAGGGGTGCGGCGCGGCGACAGCGAGCGGCACCTCCAGGTCGCGGAAGCCGCCGAGGCGCGTCAGGGCGTCCTGCACCAGCTGCGTCTTGGCGCGTCGCTGCGCTTCGTACTCCAGCTCCTGCCAGCTGCAGCCGCCGCAGACATCCAGATGGCTGCAGCGACCTGGGCCGCGTTCGGGGGCGGGGCGCAGGACTTCCACGGTGCGCGCCTGGACGAAGTTGCTCTTCACCCGGCGTACCTGGGCGCGGACGCGCTCTCCCGGGAGCGCCTTCTCGACGAAGACGACCAGGCCGTCGTGACGGGCCACACCGTGACCCTCGGCGGACACGCGTTCCACCTCGACATCGAGCTCTTGTCCGCGGCGGATTTGCATCGAACGAAGCCTAGCACAGGCGGCCGGCGACGAGCCGGCCGCCCTCTACCGAAGCAGAATCAGGTCGACTTCTTCTTGAGCTCGACGGGGAACTCGATGGTGACCTCATCGCCGAGCAGGGTGCCGCCCTTGTCGAGGGTCTTGTTCCAGCTGACGCCGAAGTCCTGGCGGTTGATCTTGGTCGTGGCGTTGAAGCCGCCGCGCTTGCCCATGGGCGTGTCGCCGAAGCCGAGCGCCTCGAGCTCGATGACGACGGGCTTGGTGACGCCACGGATGGTGAGATCACCGGTGACCTTGAAGTGACCTTCGCTCGCACCTTTCTCGAACTTCGTGCTCTTGAAGGTCACGGTCGGGAACTTCTCCACATCGAAGAAGTCAGCACTCCGCAGGTGGTTGTCCCGTTGCGTGTTGCCCGTGTTGATGCTGGTTGCTTGGATGCTGAGCTCCACCGTCGACTTGGTCGGGTCCGCTTCGTCCCAAGACACCGTGCCGGTGAAGTCTTCGAAGCGCCCCGGGACCTGGGTGAAGAAGTGCCGCACTTTGAAGCCCGGCGACGAGTGGGCTTTGTCCAAGTCGTAGACCTCCGGCGCCGCCAGGGCGACCGACTGCAGCGCCAGGCACGTCAGGGCGACGAGCGCTGCGAGCAACTTGCGTGCGTGCATGCGAACCAAGCTCCTTTCTCAGTGCGGAGGCTGTCCTACCCTTGCTCCGGCTCGCCCCCTCCCGGGGCGGGCCGCTTCCACCTGCATCCCCGCTTCAACACCGGTGGCCCTGCAGGGATTCCCGGAGGACTGCCCGTGGTCTGGCCTGGGGCCTAAGGGGTCACACGGTAGCAGGGCGCGGGCAGCGGAATCCAGCCGGTGCGGGGAGACGAGAGGACGAGGCGCGGTTCTGGGGGCGGGCGCGGGGTCTGGGGTCAGGCGGGAGCGCCCAGGTCAGGTGCGGGGGCGGAGGCGTACCACTTCCGGGAGACGGGCGGCGGCTTGCAACAGCCCGGTCGGCGGCGCGGGGGGCTTCAGCTCATGGTGCAGGCGCGCCGCGGGCGGGCCCTCCAGAGTCTCATGGGGTGTGATCGCTTCCTGGGGCCCGGTCCAAGCGAGGTCGAGGAGCGCCGCACCGGCCAGGGAAGCAGGTGCCTCGGCATGGCGCCAGAGTCCGAGCACTCCAGTCATGGCGCCGACGAAGACAGGGCCGCAAAACTCGTCGAAAACATCGCGCGAGGTGTCCTCGCAGACGTTGTGCCGGCCGAGGCGCAACGGATCGTCACCGGGCCGGTTCTCCCGCGGCTCGAGGGTGAAGGCGATCTCGACGCCGGCGTCGCGGGCCCAGCGCGTCACGTCCTCGTCGGTGGCGCCGGCGGGATAAGCGAAAGCGACCACCGGGGTCTCGGCACCGCCGGACACGCCTTGGAGACTCTCCTGCAGCTCGCGCCGCGCCTCGGCGGCGGACATGTGAATGAGCGTCGTGTGCGTGCGCCCGTGGGCGCCGACGCTCATGCCGGCAGCGCGCAGCTCGCGCACCTCGGTCCAGCTCAGAGCCTCCGACGCCTGTTTCGACAAACCGGAATCGGGCAGGAGGCGTTTCAGGAGAGCGCGGCGTTCCTGCACCGGGAGCCGCGCCACGAACTGCAGGGCTTGCTGCAGGCGCTCGCCCCAAGGCTTCGCCGCCTCCAGGATCGCTGCCAGCGGCGGCGGCAACAACGAGTGCAGCCGAGCCCGTTTCGCTTCACCCTTCTCCCAGTCGTGGCAGGCTTGCGCCAGCCGGTCGAACCAGAAGCTGCGGCGATCGCCCACGAAGCCGAGGCTGATGAAGAAGGCCGCCGGCACGCGCAGCTTGCGGAGGATCGGCAGGGCATGCTCGTAGTTGTCGCGATAGCCGTCATCGAAGGTGACGAGAGCCACGTGCCGGTGCACGCGCTTCTTCCCGGTCACGATCTCCTGGAATTCCTCCAGGGAAACGAAGCGGTAGAAGGGCCGGAGCGCCCGCAGTTGCTTGGCGAAAGTTTCGGTGGAGACGTAACGCTCCGGCATCTCCCAGTGCGACGCTCCCTCCGGCGGCGTGACCCGGTGATAGGCGAGGACGAGGAGCCGCGGGCGCTGGAAGAGCCGGAACAGGAAAAGAAGCCCGCTGCCCACGAGGAAGCCGGCCCAGAGCGTGGGAAGGAGTCGCTCCCAGCGTGTGCGGCGGGACTTCTTCGGCATCCTTGCCTCCGCGGCTCAAGCGTGCCGGTTGTGACGCTCGAGCAAATGCGCCCAGTACCGGTGCAGGAAGGTGAGCGCCACCGTGCGCGGCGCCTCGTCGGTGACGAACTCGACCGCCCCCTGGGTCCGCAACAGCCGCCGCAAGCCGTGATCGACCGCCTCGAACTCGGGGCGCTGGAGCTTCGGCTCCCGCGAGGCGGCGAGCTCGTAGGACGGCGACAAGTAGAGGATGCCGTCGGGCGCCGGGATGTGACGGCTGACGAAGTTGCGCCAGGCCTTGCCATGGGTGTAGGGCACGCGGCCGTGGCGGAAGGCGAGGTCGAAGATCCAGCCGTCGGAGACGACGAGCGGGCTCCGGCAGCGACCCACGTGCATGGCGTAACGCAAGCGGAGCGAAGCCAAGAGCAGCATATGGAAGGTGAAGGTGCGCACGCGATGGCTCGCGACGGCGAGGAGCAGGGGCAGCTTCTGCGGCGGCTTCGGGCCCAGCCACTGGAGCTCCGCTTCGCTGAGCTGCATCTGCCGACCCCGGCGTGCCGCGAGCAAGCGGCGCGGGTTGATGACCGGTGGGGCCAGGGCGTGGAGCAGTCGCCGGCCGAGGACGCCACCTTCCCAGCAGGACATGGAGACGTAGTGCGCCGCGAGCGGCGTCTTCGCCAGCTTCTCCTGGAGCGTACGCGCCAGCTCCGACTTGCCGGCGTGCGGCGGTCCCACCAGCGCCAGGACGACCGGATGCCGACGCAGGTGGAGATTCTCCCTCTTCCAGGCGCGCCAGGCACTGGCTGCGATTCCGGGCTGGCGCAGCACCGTGGCCCAGAGCTGCAGGCGGAAGCGCCGCCAGCGCCGCGGTTCGCGGAGCAAGGCGTCGAGCTCGGGAAGCGCCGCTTCCACCAGAGGCCGGAGGCCCAGGCGTTCGGTCTGCGCGGCGAGGCGCGCCGCATCCAAGCGATCCCGGCGCCAGCGCACCAGCTCGGCACGCTCGCCCTCGCTGCATTTCCGGCCGTCGAGCGCGGCGCCGAGCAACACCTGGAGGAAGAGGTCCTCTTGAGCGAGGCGCGGCGTCACCCCGCGCATCTCGCGCCGCGAGAGTGCCAGCGCCACATCCAGCACCGGCACGCCGCGCTGCACCAGGTCGCGGTGCAAGGTGACGGCGACAAAGCGATCCACCTCGAAGTTGAGGAACGTCCAGGCACCGGGCCGCGCCGGATCCGGGCGCATCTCGCGGCAACCGCTGCGCCGCAGCGCGGCGGCGGCGATCTCGATCTCCCCCGGTTCCACCAGGGCGTGGATGTGGTTCACCAGGTGGAGCGTCTCCACGTCCGCGTGGAGGAGAGCGAAGGCCACGCGGGACTCGCGCAGGCAACGCACTGCTTCGGCGGCGAACTGGCCCGCCACTGCCCGTTTCCCCGGCGCCGTGGCCGCCTCCGCCGCCCGTGCCACCTGGTGCATGCCGCCTTCGCTCATGGCTTTTCCCGCCTCCTCCCGGTCAGATTCGGCGCGCTCTGGAGCAGTTCCGGTGCAATTCCTGCCCGCCGTTCGGATTCCCTACGCCGGGTCCGTCCGGCAAACCGCTGTCGCTCCGAGCCTCGCCACGACGGTCGCGCCGCAGCGATCTGGACCGGAGCTAAGCATGCACGGGCTGCGCCAAATCCAGCGCTGCGGTAACGGCTTCCTCTGGAACGAAGCAGAGGCCAGACGGCGCTCTAGTCCTGGGCCACGAGCATGGCCCGACGGAGCTCGTCGGCGCGCGCGGAGAGACCGAGGAGTTCCAGAACGGCGAGAGAGAACTCGAGCGCCGTTCCCGGACCGCGGCTGGTGAGGATGGAGCCGTCGCGCACGACACGGCGGTGGTCGTCGTAGAGGGCGCCGCCGGCACGCAAGGCCTCGGCGACACTGGGATGGCTGGTGGCGGCACGGCCGCGAAGCCAGCCGGCGCCGGCGAGAAGACGCGGTGCGGCGCAGATGGCTGCGAGGGGCTGCCCCGACGCCGCACGGCGGGCGAGGAGTGCGGCGAGCGCCGCATCCTCGCCGAGATGGGTGACGCCGGGCTCGCCGCCCGGGAGCACGACGAGATCGAAGTCTTGCTCGGCGACGGTGGCGAGAGACGCCTCGGCGCGCACCGCGATGCCATGGGCACCCTCGACCAGGCCGGGGCCGCTCGCCGCCGCCAGCACCACCTGGACGCCGGCGCGGCGGAGCACGTCCACGATGCTGACCGCTTCGATCTCTTCGAATCCCGGTGCCAACGGCACGAGAACGCGTGGCATGGCCGACCTCGGTGGCTCAGACTTTCTTGTGACGCAGGTCGTCGGCTTTCTTCATCAGGTGGGCCAGGCTGGTCTTGTACATCTGGTAGATCTGCGGCTCGCCGCTCTTCTGCGCGTACATCTTGCCGCCCTCCGCCTCGACGAAGACGATGGTGTGCGAGCCGCTGTCGGTGTCGACCTGGAGCCGGAAGTCGGGCTTGGTGAAGTCCACCTTCGCCGCTTCTTCGGGGCCGACGAAGCTCACGGTGGACAGCTTGGACGCCCCGCGCAACACCTGCGCCATCGCCAGCGAATCCGCCGCCTCCGGGGCCGAGCCCGCCGCGGCCACGGTCCACACCGTGTCGCGCTTGGCCAGGGCCACTTGAGTCTTCTCCTTCGGATAGTCGAGCAGCAACCGCACGATGTCTGCCTGATCCAGCTCGAGAATGGCCTTGTCGCGCCAGTCGTCGAGCCGCTTGTTGAACTGGTAGGTGAGGATGCCGTCGGCCCGGTAGACGTCGTCGGCGCCTTCGCGGCGCACGTAGGTGTGGGAGAAATCCGGGCTCGACTTGCCGACGATGAGATCCAGGACGTTCTTGCCCCCCTCCTCCACCTGCACCCGCGTGCCCATGGAGTCCACCTGGAATTTGCTGCGGTTGGCCGGGTTGTTGGAGACCACGTCGACGAGGGCCAGCGAGTCGATCGCCTGCAGGGCGCCGCTCACCACCGTATCGCTGGCGCGGTAGTCCCCTGGCTTGGTGATCCTCCAGGCGCCGGCGACGCGCTCGATCTCGACCGGCGTCTCGCCGTGCTTGGCGATGCGGAGCTTGGTCACCCGATCGGCGGCGAGAGCGAGGGTCTGGGCCGGGGCCGACGCCACCACGCGGCCGTGCTGCAGGCGCTGGATGCCCCAGACCGCGAGCAACGCGACAAGCACGGCACCGAGAGTCACGAGTCTGCGCATGCTGCCTCCGTCGGCGTGCCCCGCCAAGAACCCCTAGACCTCGACGCGGCGCCGCCGTCGCAGCTGCCAGACGGCGATGCCGAGGACGATGACCAGGACAGGACTGCCGAGCATGTTGGCGTACTTGACGACGCGCTTCGTGGCCTCCGACACCGACTTGAGCGGCCGGTCGGTGACCTCCCGCGAGCGGATGCCGATGAGGTCCTCGTCCTGCACCAGCCAGTCGACGAGGTTCTGGAAGAAGAGGAGGTTGTCCCGGTCGTTGCCGCCCTTGTCGTCGACGAAGAACTCCCCGTCCCCCACCACCACGATGCGGTTCTCCGGCGATGTAGGCAGGGTGGGCTCATTGAGGGCTGGCGCCGCGCCGCTGTCCGCCGGCACCGGCTTGTCCTTGAAATAGCTGGTGAAGGGCCCATACACCGCCGCCGCCAGCACCTGCTGGCCGCGGCTGAAGTCCTCCGGCCTCCAGCGCGTGGTCGGGTTGATGTTGTAGGCCTGCTCCTGCACCCCGCTCTTGGGAGAGGAGAAGATGAGCGGCTCGCAGCGCAAACCATGGGCCCGCGCCACGCTGGTGTCGATGCTGCTGGCGTAGTAGACGCCGACGCGCTCCAGGTCCTTGACCATGACGTTGCCGCGGTTGAAGTCCCGGAGGTTGGGGATGAACGGGTAGGGCACCTGGCTCATCATGCGGAACATGCCCTCTTGCTGCGTGATCGTGAGCAGACCGGGATTCTGCATGTCGCCGACCAGGTTGTCGTTCACCCGCACGCCGTACGCCGCGAGCCAGTCGTCCAAGTCGAGCCGCACCGGCATGGCACGCTGGGTCTGCAGGTCCGCGTCCACCTTGTCGATCAGGAAAGCCACCTTGCCGCCGCGCATGATGAACTGGTCGATGGCGTACTTCTCCCACGGCGAGAAGGGCGAGCGCGGTGACGCCACCAAGAGCACCTGGACGTCGGCGGCCACGCGCTGGCCGCCGGCGAGCTCCACCGGGCGCAACTGGTACTGCTTCTGGAAGACCTGCTGCACCGTGTTCAGCTGCTGCAGGCCCGGTTCCTGGTGACCGCCGAGAAAGCCCACCACCGGCAGCTGTCCGGTGGGGTTGGTGAGCTTCTTGATCGTGGTGGTGATCTCGTACTCCAAGCCCACCGGGTTCTCCACCACCGGGATGGTCTCCTGCCGGTCCTGGTAGAGAAAGACGAGTCCCATGTACGCCCGCTTGGCGGCGAACTGGTCGTGCTCGACCACCTGCACCTGCACCGGCGGGATGCGGTGCTTCTGCGCTTCCTCTTCCAGCTTGGCGTCGCTGCCCGGATCGACGAACTCGAAGCGGAAGCGCCCCTTGCCGTAGGCGCGGTACTCCTCCAGCTTGTCCTGCACGTACTTGGCATTCGCGTTGTAAGGCGCCGGCAGGTTCTTGCTGAAGTACGCCTTGACCAAGAAGGTGTCGTCCAGCTGGCCGACGATGCGCTTGCTCGCCGCGTCCAGGCTGAAGATGTTGCCCTCGGTCAGGTCGATCCGGCCGAAGAAGTTCGACGACACCACGTTGGTGACGACGAGAATCGCCACCAGGAGCACCGCCGTGGCCACGCCGAACACCGAGCCTCTCTTGCCCTGCACGCGTTCCTCCCCCTACAGCCGGCGGTGCAGCGCCCGCGCCGAGAAGTAGAGACCGATGATGATCAAGCTGGCGTAGTACACCAGATCGCGGCTGTCGAGGACGCCGCGGGCGATGTTGTTGAAGTGGTATTCGGCGCTCAGGTACTCGAAGACGCTGGCCAGCGCCGTGGGCAGGAAGATGAGCACCTTGTCCACCAGGGACAGCACGAAGATGACCAGGAAGCTGACGATGAAGGCCACGATCTGGTTTTCCGTCAGGCTCGACGCCAGGATGCCGATGGCGAGGTAGCCCGCCCCCAAGAGGAGGAGGCCGATGTAGCCCGCGAAGGTGGCGCCATTGTCGGCTTTGCCGAGGACAGCGATGGTGAAGGCGTTGGTGGCGGTGAGCCCGATGGCGACGGCGAGCAGCACCAGGGACGCCAGGTACTTGCCCAGGATCACTTCGATGTCCGAGATCGGCATGGTGACCAGCAGCTCGAAGGTCCCGGTCTTTTTCTCTTCCGAGAGCAGGCGCATGGTGATGGCCGGCACCAAGAAGGTGAAGACGAAGGGGATGATGGTGAAGATGTTGCGCATGCTCGCCTGGCCCACCACGAACAAGCTGGTGGAGAAGAACCAGCCGCAGATTCCCAGGAAGACGCTGAGCACGATGTAAGCGACTGGGGAAGCGAAGTAGGAGCGGAGCTCCTTCTTCAGGATGGGCATCACGTTGGTCATGGACGCGCCGTCCGCCTCCTCGAGAGCGAAGCCTCGACCTCAGGTCGACAAGGTGAGCTCGCGGAAGACATCCTCGAAGCTCCGGGTTTCCCGCCGCATCTCCAGCAGGCTCCAGCCCTGTTCCACGGCGGTGCGGAAGATGCGCTCGCGCACGTCGCTGCCCCGGGCCGCCTCGATGCGGAGCCGCACCCGCCCGTTCTCCTTGGCGAGGACGTGCACCGCCTCTACCTGCGCCACCTGCTCCAGCGTGCGGCGCACGTCGCCGTCGGCCCGCACCTCGAGATAGAGCTGTTCCCGCCCCGAGGCCGAGAGCGACAGGTCTTCCTTGGAGCCGTCGAACTTGATCTTGCCGTGGTCGATGATCAGCACCCGATCGCAGAGGACCTCCACTTCCTGGAGGATGTGGGTGGAGAAGATCACCGTCTTTTGCCGGCCCAGCTCTTTGATCAGGTCGCGGATCTCGTGGATCTGGTTGGGATCGAGGCCGCGGGTGGGTTCGTCCAGGACCAGGATCTCCGGATCGTGCAGGATCGCTTGTGCCAGCCCGACGCGCTGCCGGTAGCCGCTGGAGAGCTGGCCCACGTTCTTCTGCACCACTTCGTCCAGACCACAGACGTCGACGGCGTGGCGCACCTTCTCCCGCACCTGGGCCTGCGGCACGCGCCGCACGGCGGCGATGAAGCGCAGGTAGTCGACGACGTTCATGTCCAGGTAGAGGGGGGCGCTCTCCGGCAGGTAGCCGATCTTGTGGCGTACTTCCAGGGAGCGCTCCACCACGTCCAGACCGTCCACCAGCACCCGGCCGCCGGTGGGCGGCAGGAAGCAGGTGATGACGCGCATGGTGGTGGTCTTGCCGGCGCCGTTGGGGCCGAGGAAGCCGAGGATCTCGCCGCTGCGCACGGTAAAGGAAACCGCGTCCACGGCGCGAGTCTCGCCGAAGGTTTTGGTCAGCTCCTGGACTTCGATCATCGGCAACAGCTCCCCTCGCGAGCCTCGAACACGCCGCTGCCGCGCGCGGTTCCCAATCGACGTGGAGGAGACATGGCCCTGAGACTCCAGGACCCACTGGAATGCGGAGCCAGCCGGGCAGATTAGGACAGGGCGGGGCGCAGGGCAAGCCCCCCTCCTGCGGCGCGGCACCGTGGTCGTGCCGCCGGCGTCGCGCCGCCGGGCTGTCGCGCCGTCGCGCCCCGCGCCCTTCCAGGCGGGGTCGGGCCGCGGCATTGACAGGCCTGGAAGGAGCGACCTAGATTGCCCGTCCGAGCGGTGGGAGCGGAGGGGATGGATGGCGGGGATGACGTGGGGTGGCGAGGCCGAAGGCCGCCTGGCACCGCCGGCGGCGGCGCACCTGGTGGCGGCACTGTGCCGTCACGATCCGATCACCGGCTCCCACCTGCAGCGCCTGCCGGTGTACACCGAGATCCTCGCCCAGCAGCTCGCCGCGCACCCGCGTCACCGCCTGGCGCTCCAAGACCTTCTGGAATGGCTGCCCCTGGCGAGCACCCTGCACGACGTGGGCAAGCTGCGCGTCCCCCAGCGTCTGCTGCGCAAGCCCGGTCCGCTCACGACGGAAGAATTCGCCCTCATGAAGCGCCACACCACGCAAGGGGGGCGGACGCTGCAGGAACTCTGCTGGCGCGATCCGCAAGATCCCTGGCTGCGCCTGGGCTGCGACATCGCGCTGCACCATCATGAACGCTGGGACGGCAGCGGCTATCCCTTCGGCCTGCACGCCCAGGCGATCCCGCTGGCGGCGCGCATCGTCGCCCTCGCCGATGTGTACGACGCTCTCACTTCGGAGCGGCCGTACAAGCCTGCCTACGACCATGCGCTGGCGCGCAAGCTCATCCTCGGGCAAGCGGGGGCGCACTTCGACCCCGATCTGGTCGAAGCCTTCATGAGCTGTGAAGCCGCGTTCCTGCAGGCGTCGCGACAGGCGGTGCGCGAGGCAACGCCCGCCACACCCGCGCCGGCGCCCTGAAAACACTGCTCCCTGAAAGCAGAAGAATCCCGGCACGACGCGCCACGCCAGGATGCGACGAGGCATGGCGCATCGTCCGGGATCGGTCACGAGGGACGACCGCACGCCGTCGAGCAATGTTTCTGCCAGCGTTCGTGGGTCTGGACGCGTGGGCGTGGCGACGTCGCCGGGGCGCGAACGGCGCTTCGATCGGTGGCAAGCGGAAGAAGCGAACGGCGTCTCAGGCGGTGGCGAATTCGACCGGCACGGGGGCGGGGACGAGACCGGCCGCATGGCCGCGGCGCAAGAACTCCTGCAAGCCGGCGCGGCCACGCTCCCCCAGGTCGCGGGTGAGATCGTTCACGTACATGCCGATGAAACGATCGGCGAGGGCCCGATCGAGGCCGCGGCCGTAGCGGAGCGCGTACGCCACCGCCGGCTCGCGATGGCGCAGACCATAGTCGATGCTGCGGCCGAGGACGCGCACGATCTTCTGCACCACCGGCTCCGACAGATCCCGGCGCACCGCGTTGACGCCGAGGGGAAGCGGCAAGCCGCCGGTCGTCTCCTGCCACCAGGCGCCGAGATCGAGCACCTTGTTGAGATCGTGGCCGGCGTAGGTGAGCTGTCCCTCGTGGATCAGCAGACCGGCGTCCGCCTCGCCGGCCTGAACGAACTCCATGATGCGATCGAACGGCACCTGCACGTGCTGGAAGTAACCGAGGGCGAGCCGAGCCGCCAGGAAAGCCGAGGTGCGCGTGCCCGGCACGGCGATCCGCGCCTCCTTCAGGTCCTCCACACGCATGGGCCGGCGCGAGACGAGGAGCGGGCCGTAACCGTCCCCCATGCTGGCGCCGTGTGGCAGGAGCAGGTAGCGATCGTGGAGGAAAGCGTAAGCGTGGGCCGAGAGCGCGGTGATCTCGAGCTCGCCCTTCTCGGCCCGGCGATTCAGGGTTTCGATGTCCTGGAGGACGTGCTCGAACTCCAGGCCCTCGCGCTCCACGAGGCCCTCGGCAAGGGCGTAGAACATGAAAGCGTCGTCGGGGTCGGGGCTGTGTCCGAGTCGCAGCAGCACGCTCTTGCTCCTCGCGGCCTCGCGGTCCGGCGCACTATAGACGTCGCGACGACAGCCGTCCAGCGGTGCTGGGCGGGCGTGGCTGACCTCGCCCGCGGTCCTGCCGGCACGGTGGATGTACGGCACCTCGACGACCTTCCTCTCACCCGGGGCTGAGGCGCAGGCCGTTGAAGGCATGACACAAGCCGGAGACGAGGCTCTCGTAGGTGTCGCGGTCGGGCTCGACGGCGCCGAAGTCCAGCCGGGCGCTCGCTTGGATCTCGGTGCACAGGCGTTGCCGGGCGCCGTCGACGCGCTGGCGCTCCTCGCGGCTCCACTCGTACAAGTGGAACTGGTCCACCAGACCGACGATCTCCAGGCTGTGGCCGAGGAATTTGAGGCGCTGGTCCAAGGCCGAAACCGCAGCTCTCTCCTCGCCGATCCGCGGCACGTTCAGTTTCTCCACCTGCTCGATGACACCCATGTCGTAGACGAAGCGCCGGCCCAGGGTGCGCATGTGGGTGGCGAAGTCGGTACGGCGCGCCGCGTTCGTGTAGCCCGAGGAGAGCGCCGCCGCCAGCGCATAGAGCATGTGCAAACCACCGCAGGCCCGGGTGAAGGCAGGGCAGTCCCGCGGCAGCTCGGCTTGGGAGAGATCGACCTCGCGGACGAGGGCGGTGTCGGCGAGGAGCGCCGTGGAGGTGTCGTCGTAGAGTCGCTCGAGGTCGAAGCCGCGGCCATGCGCGTTCACCCACCGCGCCGCAGCAGGCGGCGTCACCCGCGCCAGAGCCATGAGCGTCCAGGAGTGATCGTCCACCGGCCCGGGAGCGGGATAGGCCGAGAGCGCTCGAGTGCTGGCGACGAAAGCGCGGAAGTCGTAGCTGCGGCCCTCGTGGGTGAAGCCGAGATCGGGCTCGCACTGGCGCTCGATGAGCGTCTTCAACATGGCGTGCCCGTGGCCCTCGTCGTGCACCGGCACTTCCAGGAAGAGCTTCCCGCCGAGGGCGGTCTCCCGGGTGTACTGTTGCAGCAGCACCTGATAGGCGTCGCCGCCGAGGGGGAGCTCGCGCCCGAGAGCGCGGACGCCGTGGATGACGAGGTTGGAGCGCGAGAGAGCGGTGCAGTGAGCGAGGATGTGCCGGCGCGCCACGGCGAGCGCCGGCAACACCGGGCTCCTCGCCGAGGAAGGCTCGCTCCAATGGAGAGGGAGGCCGGGGCCGTAGTGCAGTTGCCAGGCGATGTCGGCGCTGGATACCGCCGTTCCCGCGGTCGGTGCCGCTCCCCCACCCGCAGCGCCTGCGGCCGGTACCGCTCCCCCGCCCCCAGATCCCGAGGCCGGTGCCGTTCCCCCTCCAGCAGCCGAGCGGGCGAGACGTCGTCGTTGCCCGAACCAGAGAGCCGACGACAGAGCGGACACGAGGGCCACGAGAACGACGAGGAAACGGCGCCGGCTGAGGGGCGATCCGCTCGGTGCCTCCTTGTCCTTCTTCTTCACGCCGCCGTCTCGATCTTTTCGATCCGGATGTGTACCGGATGGCCGTTCAGGTCCACCGGCGCGCCGTCCGCTTGCGGGAGCGCTAGCAATTCGAGCGCCTGGGTCTCGACGCGGATGCCGTCGCCGTGGACCGCCACCGCCCGGCCCACCTCCGGGGCTGCACTGTGGTAGAGAATGCGGATGCGCTCGGTGACCTGCAGGCCCGCTTCCTTGCGCAGCCCCTGCACGCGGTTGACGAACTCCCGGGCCAAACCCTCCTCGAGCAGCTCCGGGGTCAGCTCCTTGTCCAGCGCCACCGTGAGCGATCCCGAACATTCGACGAAGAGCCCGCTCTTCTCGTGGCGTTCGATGGCCACGTCCTCGGGCCCCAGGGTCACCTCCACGCCGTCCACCACGACGGTGGTGGAGCGGCCGCTCTCCAAGGCCAGCACCTCGGCGAGCGGCAGGGCCGCGATGGCACGGGCCGCTTTCTGCACCTCCTTGCCCAGGCGCGGGCCGAGGCTCTTGAAGTTGGCTTTCACCACGAAATCCACCAGCTCCGCCTCGCGTTCGTCGAAGTGCACTGCTTTGACGTTCAGCTCGTCGCGGATCTGCTCGGCGAACTCCTCCAGAGTGCGCCGGGCCCAGGGATCCCGGGTGACCAGGTGGATGGCCCGCAACGGCTGGCGCACCTTGAGACCGTGACTGGTGCGCAACGCCCGCCCCATGGAAACGGCGCGGATGACGAGATCCATGCGCTGGTCGAGGTCCTCGTCCTCCTCCGCCGGCCGGGCTTCCGGCCAGTCGCGCAGGTGCACGCTGTCCGCCACCGCGGCCCCGCGCGCCAGCAGCGGCCCCACCAGGTTGCGGTACATGGCATCGGCGATGAACGGTGTGTACGGCGCCAGCACGTGACAGGTGTGCAGGAGCACGGCGTACAACGTTTCATAGGCTTGGAGCTTGTCCTCGTCGTTCTCGGACTTCCAGAAGCGCCGGCGACTGCGCCGGATGTACCAGTTGGTGAGCTCGTCCACGAACTGCACGATCGGATCGATGGCGCGCTGCAGCTCGTACTCCTCCATGGCCGCCGTCGCCTGGCGCAGCAGGCGCTCCGAGGCCGACAGGATCCAGCGGTCCAGCTGGTGGCGTCGCGACGACGCCGCCGGCCGCTCGAGGCTGGCGGGCTCCCAGCCGTCCACGTTGGCGTAGGTGACGAAGAAGCTGTAGGCGTTCCAGAGCGGCAGAAGGATGGTGCGCAGCACCTCGCGCACGCCGTCCTCGCTGAAGCGCAGGTTCTCGCCGCGCACCACCGCGGAATTCATGAGATAGAGGCGCAAGGCGTCGGCGCCGTAGAGGTCGATGACGGCGTCGGGTTCCGGGTAGTTCTTCAGGCGCTTGCTCATCTTCTTGCCGTCGGCGGCGAGCACCAGACCGTTGACGACGACGTGCTCGAAGGCCGGCTGATCGAACAACGCCGTGGAGAGCACGAGCAGCGTGTAGAACCAGCCGCGCGTCTGGTCGAGCCCCTCGGCGATGAACTGCGCCGGGAAGTTGGCTTCGAAGCGCTCCTTGTTCTCGAAGGGGTAGTGGTTCTGGGCGTACGGCATGGAGCCGCTCTCGAACCAGCAGTCCAGCACCTCCGGGATGCGGCGGCACACACCACCGCACTCGGCGCAGGGCACGGTCACGGCATCGACAAAGTGCTTGTGCAGATCCGTGAGCCGCTGTCCCGAGAGTTTCTCCAGCTCCGCTCGGCTCCCCAGGCACAGATCGGCGCCGCAGCCCTCGCAACGCCACACCGGCAGCGGCGTTCCCCAGTAGCGGTTGCGCGAGATGGCCCAGTCGCGGGCGTTGGCCAGCCACTGGCCGAAGCGGCCGTCGCGCAGATGCTCGGGCACCCAGTGGATGCGGGCGTTGCAGGCGAGCATGCGCTCCTTGATGGTGTCGATGCGCACGAACCAGGTGGTGATGGCCCGGTAGATGAGGACCGAGTCGCAGCGATAGCAGTGCGGATAGCTGTGCTGGAGCGTGGTCCGATGCAGCAGGCGTTTCTCGTCCCGCAGCCGGCGCATGATGTCGGCGTCGGCGTCCTTCACGAACTTGCCAGCGTAGTCCGGGACTTCCGCAGTGAACCGCCCCTCTGCATCCACCGGGCAGACAACCGGGATGCCGTGCTTTTGCCCCAGAGCGTAGTCGTCCTCGCCGAAACCCGGCGCCACGTGCACGATGCCCGTGCCTTCGGCGGTGGAGACGAAGTCGCCGAGACGGACGCGGAAGGCGCCCTGCGCCGCGAGCGCGGTGAAATAGGGAAAGAGCGGCTCGTATTCCAAACCGTCGAGAGCCTGGCCCGGGAAGGTGGCGCGTACCTCGAGGCTCGCCGGATCCTTCCAGTGCGCCGCCACGCGCTCCGCGGCGAGGATGTACTCCTGCTCCCCATCGCGGACGCGGACGTACGGGATGTCCGCCCCCACCGCCAAGCCCAAGTTGCTCGGTAACGTCCAGGGCGTCGTCGTCCAGGCCAGGAAGGAGAGCGGTTTCTCCGCTCCGAGCGCCGACGCCGCCGCCGCGCTGGCGCGGAAGCGCACCGTGATGGCCGGATCCTGCACGTCTTCGTAGCCCTGGGCGGTCTCGAAGTTGGAGAGCGGCGTGGCGCAGCGCGGGCAGTAGGGCATGACCTTGAAGCCCTGGTAGATCAGGCCCTGCTCCCAGAGACGTTGGAAGGCCCACCAGATGGACTCCATGTAGTCCGGGTCCATCGTCTTGTAGTCGTTGTCGAAGTCCACCCAGCGCCCCATGCGCCGCACGGTCTTCCGCCACTCGCCGACGTAGCGCAGCACGATGCTCCGGCAGGCCTCGTTGAAGCGGGCGATGCCGTAGCTCTCGATGTCGCGCCGGGAGCGGAGCTCGAGCTCCTTTTCCATCTCGTATTCCACCGGCAAGCCGTGGCAATCCCAGCCGAAGCGGCGCTCGACGATGGCGCCCCGCATGCTGCGGTAGCGCGGTACCACGTCCTTGATGGTGCCGGCGAGCAGGTGCCCGTAGTGGGGCAAGCCGGTGGCGAAGGGCGGGCCGTCGTAGAAAACGTACTCCGGTCCCCCGGCGCGCTGCTCGATCGAGCGCTGGAAGGTGCGTTCGCGCTCCCAGGCCTGGTTGATCTCTTCTTCCAGGGCAGCGAACTCGACCTTGCTCGTGACTTTGCGGAAAGGCATGACGCTTCCTCGGCCCGGCGTGGCGGTACAAGGTCCGGGCGCCATCATAGCCTGGGCCCGAGTGGAGCTGCCACTCCGAGCCCCGGCCTCGGGGGTGCTGCGACTCCTGGAGGCTCGCGTCGCGGACTACGCCAGGTACTGGCGGTCGCGAATCTTCTGCGGCAGATACTCCTCGGAGATGAAGGAGATGCCCTTGGAGGACAAGGCTTCGAGCTCGAGCTTGACGCCGACCTTCAGCATCTTGTGCAGCTCCTTTTGCCATTCCTTGCGCTCGAACCAGGGGTAGGCGAGCATCTGCTTGGCCCGGCGCTCGTCGATGTCATCGAGCTTGATCTTGACGTTGTCCGACAGGCCGTAACGCTCGGCGTCGAAGGAGGAGAGGCCGACGAAGCGCGCCTGGGGCACGGCCATGCGCAAGCTCTCGTAGGCCAAGTTGATGGAACCCTGCTTCACCACCGAATAGATGTAGAAACCCCAGGGGTCGTTGTCCACCAGCACGTAGAGGGGCAGCTTCAACTCCTGCACCATGCGGTGGCAGAGCCGCCGCACCCCCCGCGGCGCCATGCCGTTGCCGTGCACGATGATGGCGTTGTGCTTCTTCCAGAAACGGTCCTCGTTCAGACGCCGCCAAACGGCATCCTTCTCCACCAGCACGATCATCGCTGCGTCGCTCTTCTTGAACTGGATGACGTTGGCCTCGACGATGGAGGGCACGCTCCAGCCGCCGCTGCCCAGGCGCCGCAGGTCGATGGTGTCGCCGGAGTCCACGATGGTGAGGGGGCCCACCATGGAACCACGGTTGGAGGCGAAGAGGTGCATCTCCTCCCGCAGCGAGTCCATGGTGACCTCCAGGTCCTCGATGATGGGATCCGATTCCTCCTGCTCCTCGAAGGTGTTCTGCCGGCTGTCGGGGATGGTGTGCTTGGTGATGTAGTAGAGATCGCGGATGCTGGTGGTCTTGCCCACGTCCACCAGGTCCTTGCACGCCGACGCCACCAGCATCGTCTGCATGTATTTGCGTGCCTGGGCGACATTGAAGAGGGCGCGGCTCTGGGTCTCGTCCCCGAGCTCGATGATGGACTTCTTGGGGTCGAACTTGACGTTCGCCAGAGTGCGCAGCGGGATCTCCACGTTCGGGTTCTTGCCGGCGTGGATCTGCCGCACCGCCTCCTCGCCGAGCTGCACCAGCTTCTGGGCCACCCCGGCGGCGCCGTCGCGCTTCTTCGTCGTTTTCCGCCGCGCGCTCATCCGTTCTCCTCCAGTCCGAGCCGCAGTTGCGCTTGCTCGTCGTCGTCGTCCCTCGGTTCCGCCGGGCTCTCCACCCGCACCCGCCGCGACGGGGCGACGTACGCTGTCGCCGCCTCGCCGGCGTCGCCGGTGTGCTGGCGGGCGAGCTCGAGGAGCTTGGCCTGCAGCTTTTTGCGGTCCGTCTGGGTGAGCTTGCCGAGAGACTCCACCAGCTCACCGATGTACATCTCGAAGATGCTGCGGCGCCGCTCCTCGCGGCGCGCGTGCTCGCGCCGGCGGAGGTAGGTGCCGAGCTTGCGGCCGCACTCCAGGAGCGCCAGGCGGATCTCCTTCACGATCTCCGGGTAATGGGCCACCGCTTCCTTCGACTCGCTGGTGAACGGCACCCACACCGAAGCCAGGTGCACGAGGAGCACCATCGGGCCCTGGGGCAGCGACGCCTTGGGCTGCGACAGGCCGTACTGCCGCCAGTTCGTTTCCACCGCGGCGCGGAAGATGGCGCACGACGATTGCTGATACTGGAGCGGGGCGCGGTTGGCGAGACGGAGCAAGGTGATCGGCCCCTGCTGCGCGTCCTCCGCCCGTGCCGTCGCCAGCGGTTCGCTGTCGTCGTCGCTCACCTGGCGGAGATCGCCGCCGTAGGCGAGCCCCGCCTCGACGATGAACGGGTTGCCGCGGTAGACCGCCGGCGGGCGGGTGGAGGAGCAGGTGAACTCGGCGCGGATCTCCCGCTCCAGGCCGCGCTGGATCAAGGCTTCGCCGATGGGCACGACACTGGTCGCAGGCGGCGCCAGGATCTTCACCTTGGGGATGGAGCGGTGCAGCAGCTCCACCTCGCCGGGCTTGAGCTCGTGCGGGCGGCGGTTGGGGGCGAGGCCGGCGAGCCCGAGGATCTCGCTCGCCACCTTGGGGGAGACACGGGAGAACTCGCTCTGCAGCGCCGCCGACAGGGTGCGCGCCTTGGTGTCCTTCAGGAGCTGCTGCAGGACTCCCAGCTCGACGCCGTAAGGATGGGGCTGGATCTCTTGCGGCTCCGGCGGCAGCTCGGCGCTCAGGCGCTCGAAATGCACCTCGGGCCGGTCGCGCGGCGGGGAGTAGAAGATCTCGGCGTGCGGATTGGCGAGGGCCACCTGCTCCAGATACTCGTCCACCGAGCGCCTGCCGCCCTTGTAGCTCCCCTGCAGCTCGATTTCGAGACGCGTGCCGTGGTCGGGCTCCCATTCCAGGGTGTCGTCCTTGACCACGACGGGAGCGTTCTTGGTGGTGTCGATGACGATCTCGAAGTGGTGCGCCGGCTTTCCCTTCCCGGTCTTCGAGGTGATCACCACCGGTTTCCCCGTGGTCAGCTGTCCGTACATGCCCGCCGCGGAGATGCCGATGCCCTGCTGGCCGCGGGACATCTTCAGGCGATGGAACTTGGAGCCGTAGAGCAGCTTGCCGAAGATCTTGGGGACCTGGGCCTTGACGATTCCGGGGCCGTTGTCCTGCACCATGACGCGGTAGCGATCCTCGCTGATCTCGACCAGCTGCACCCGCACCGTCGGCAGGATCCCGGCCTCTTCGGCGGCGTCCAGGCTGTTGTCCACCGCTTCCTTCACCGTGGTGAGGAGCCCCCGCGCCGGACTGTCGAAGCCAAGGAGATGGCGGTTCTTGGTGAAGAACTCGCTCACCGAGATCTCGCGCTGCCGCGAGGCCAAGGTCTCCGCCGAGGCGCGTCTGCCTGCCGCCTGGCTCTTTGCCGTGCGCGCCTCGCGCCGGTTGCGCGGCTTGGCGGTCGAGGCCTGGGCGCCGGAGGATTCCGGCTTTTCACGACTCGAGCTCACCCGCGCCGGTTTCTCCGTCGCGGGCATCGCCGGTTCCTCCCGCCGGCTCTTCCTTGGCACCGCCTTCGCCGTCGCTCCTTCTGGCCGTTTCTTCGGCCGCACCGCCCTTGCCGCCGCTTCCCGCCGCTTTTTCTTCGCCATGGGCTTCGCCGCTGCTCCTTCGGGCCGCTTCTTCTCCCGCACCGGTTTCTCCCGTCCCGCTTTTCCTGACCCAGGCTTCTTGGGCGTCGTGCTCGCCGCCCCTCGCTCCGGCGCGGCAGTATGGAGGCGCCGGGCGCTCTCCTCCCCGGCGTCCGTCCCAAAGACCACCGGGGCGCCGGTGGATTTCTTGATGCGAACCGTCACCGGCGCTGATCCTCCCGTGGACAGCGTGCATCCTTCCCGTTGCCAGCGAAGGCAAAGTCTCCCTACATTACGACATGCCCTCGCCGCGGCGGCAAGTGGAGTCGCCACGGGTCGCACGGGGCCTGGAGAATCGCATGCACCGCGCCATCGTGCTCGCATGGCTCGCCGTCTCGCTCCCGGCTCTGGGGTGCGCCAACAGCACGCCGCCCTCGGCGCACGCCGAGGCGCTTCTGGTGCGGCTCCTGCAGCGCAACCAGGTCGCGGTGGTGAGCCTGCCCGAGACGCTGCTCGCCGCACGCCAGACTGCGTGGCGGACGCTCCCGGTGGGTGAGCGCGTCGCCCGCTGGGCCGAGCTCTTCCTGGAGCGCGGCCAGACCACCTATGTCTTCGGTCTCAAGCCCGGCGGCTACGTCGCCGACAGCCTCCTGGTCCAGGATTTCAAGCAGGACTGTGTGCTCTTTTGCTACCGCTGCGCCGAGCTGGCGCAGAGCGACACGCCGCGGGACGCAGTGCTCTGGGCGCTCCGCACGCGCTTCGCCGGGGCCCCGCCGGAGTCCGTCGTCTCCCCGAGCGGCGGCGTCGACTACCAGAACCCGGCGCACCTGGACGATTCCCTGGACATGGTGCGCTCGGGCCACTGGGGACACGACGTCACCGAAGAGGTGGGCGTCGCGGTGCGCGACAAGGCGGGAACGACGCGCTACCCTCCAGGTTCGTTCAGCTACATCCCGAGCGGGCAGCTACGACTGGAGCGCCTGGAGGACGGCGACTTCCTCTACTTCGTCGCCGACGAGAACCAGCCCCGTGGCCGCAAGCTGCGGCAGGAGGCGGGCACGCCCATCGGGCACCAAGGCATCGTCCGCCGCCGCGGCGATACGGTGTACGTCATCCACGCCGCCATCTCCGCTCTGCCCGGAGAGTACGAAGGCAACCGTGTGGTCCGCGTGCCCTTGACCACCTACCTGCGCCGCATCGAGAGCTGGAAGGGCGTCATCGTCACCCGACTCGGCAGCCCTGCGGCAGCGCCGCGCTGAGCCGTCCCGCGCTCGGAGCGCCCTGGTGGGATCGGCCACGGGAACCTCTCTGGAGGTCATTCTCTGCCTTTTTTGTTTTGACACCGCCTGGCGGCGCGCCTACAGTTCCGGCGGTTCGCAAGTTCACCCACTCACCATCGGAGGTATTCCCTCTATGGCAGCGAAGCCCGCGAAGAAAGCCGCAGCCAAGGGCGGCAGCGAGCTCATCATTTCCAAGAGCCGCACCAAAGCCGCGGCAAAGAAGTGCAACGTGTCGCGCGAGTTCTACGGAGCCCTCGACAAGAAGGTCCGCGGCATGATCGCCGAGGCCGAGTCCCGGGCGATGGCGAACAAGCGCAAGACGCTCAAGCCGGGCGACCTCTGAGAGCCGCCCCCCCTTGGAGCCGATCTTCCGATGCAGGGCCGAGTCGACTCGGCCCTGCGCGCTTTCCGCCCCTCAGGTGCGCACCCGGGCCCGGTAGGTGAGGACGGTCTTGCCGCCTGCGGGCACGGCGAGGGTGAACACAGCGGTGGTCGCGTCCTTCTTCACGTGGGGCTGGGAGCTCTCCAGGATCTTCCAGTCGCCGCTGAGCGACTCCTCGACGTCGACGCTCACCGCCTCCTCCTTGTGGTTGCGGAGTTCCACCTCGTAGGCCATCTCGACCGTGTGCTCGTCCACCCGGTTGAAGTCCTTCTGCGTCCGCTTGCTCACCACGTCGAAGGCGCGACCCACCGAGAAGCGCAGCGTCTCGTCCTGGGGAGTGTGCTGTACCTGATTCTCGCCGAGGAACTGCGCTGCCCCCTCCTTGTCGCGCTTGTAGACCCGGACGATCCCCTGTGGGATCGGCTGGCCGAGACCGTTGTCCTTGGAGTTCTTGAACTGCAGCGTCACCTCCACCGGCTCGGCGTCGCCGGAGCGATAGCCCGGAGAGAGGAGCACGTAGGGCATGCTGCGCAGCGTGTAGCTTTTGCTCACCGTGACACCGTCGGCGTCGAAGAAAAGGATCTGCTTTTGTTGCCGATCCATGACGTCGGTGCGCCGCTCCAGGGTGTAGAGGTGGTATTCGAAGAAGGATTCCTGGGCGAACTGCGGCGCCGCGGGTCGCGCTGCTTCCGCAGTGAACATGACTTCCTTCTGCAACGCCGGCGTCACCCGGTTCACGTCGCCGGCGACGAGCTGGAGCCGGGCGTTGCGGAAGCTGCCGCCGCTCGTGTTGTCCAGCGTCACCCAGCCGGTGAGGCCGGCCTTGGTCTCGCTGGGCTCGAGCAGGAGCACGTAGTCGGCGCGCCAGGAGAAGCCGCGGGAGAGGTAGGTGACCTCCACCTCCCGTTCGCCGCTCGTCTTGCCGTCCAGCGTCCACACCAGCGTCGGGGTGGCGATCAGCTGCTCCGGGATGGCGTCGAGGACGACCTCACCGGGCAGCTCGAAGACGATCTTGCCGTCCAGGTCGTAGACATAACCTTCGTTGGCGGCGAGCAGCTTCGCCCGGCCATAGGTGCCTTCCTTGGTGCGGTAGCCGAGTTCGCGGCCGACGTACTTCTCCATGAGCTTGGCCCGCGAGATGAGGTCGTACTCGTAGTTCTGCTCCACGAGATGCAGCGCCCCGGTGCCGACGGGCTGCAGGTGCACCGCCGAAGGTTCGATGCCCGAGGTGACGTCCTCGTAGCGCAGGCGGAAGACACCGCTTTGCGTCGGGATCTTGCGCCGTTCCCGCACCAGGCTCAGATCGTGGTTGTAGATGGTGAGGCCCACGTCCTGGCGCCCGCTGGCGGCGCTCGTGAGATCCGCCGCCGGCGCTGGTCTGCCGCCGGCGAGCAGCAAGAGCCCGCTCAGAACTCCTGCCCATCCTTCGGGCCGTCTCGATCGCTTCATGCTTCTCCTCCTGCCAAGGTGGCCGAGCGGTTGGCCCGGCCGGGGTGTCGCCGCGCGACATTACTACCGGGCACGAGGGGGGAAATTCCAGTGTCGCGCGACGCCGCCTCCGCGGCGGGATCGCCGTCCTTGAGAGGCCCCGCCCCCGTTGCTACGGTCCTCGGATGCTCGATTCCCTGCTGCGGGAGCTCAGCGCCGACGACTGGTTCCAGTCCGCGGTGGCCGCGAGCCGGGTGCGGGAGCGCCGGCCGGCTGCGGCCGCCACCCTCGCGCTCCGACCCGACCTCCGGGCGGCGCTCGAGCGCCTCGGCATCGGTCCGCTCTACACCCATCAAGCCGAAGCCCTGCGCCTCGCTCGTGCGGGCGCCCACGTGGTGGTGTCGACGCCGACCGCGAGCGGCAAGACGCTCTGTTTCAATCTCCCGGTCCTGGAGACGGTGCTCGAGGCCCGCGCTGCTGGCCGTGCGGCGCACGCTCTCTATCTGTTCCCGCTCAAGGCGCTGGAGCACGATCAGCTCAAGAGCCTGCACCGGCTGCGGGACGCCCTGGGCCTGGAGGAAGCTTTCCGCGCCGCCATCCTCGACGGCGACAGCCGCGACGCCGAGCGAAGGCGGCTGCAGGAGCAACCACCGCACCTCCTGCTCACCAACCCGGACATGCTGCACGCTTCGTTGCTGCCCGGGCACGAGCGCTGGTCGCGCTTCTTCGCCGGCCTGCGCTGGATCGTCCTCGACGAGCTGCACACCTATCGCGGCGTCTTCGGTTCCCACGTGCTGCAGATCCTGCGCCGGTTGCGACGGCTCGCCGCCCATTACGGCGCCGCACCGCAGGTGCTGGCGGCATCGGCCACCATCCGCAATCCCGGCCAGCTCGCCGAGCAGCTGTTCGGTCTCCCCTTCGTCACCGTGAGCGAGAGCGGCGCTCCGGCGGGGCCGCGCTCCCTCTTCCTTCTCGACCCCCAGGCGCATGCCCTCGACTTCGCCACCACCTTGTTCGGTCGCTGCGTCGGCGCCGGCGTGAAGACCATCGTCTTCTGCAAGTCGCGCCGCGCCACGGAGCTCCTCTACACCTGGGCGCTGCAGCGCTTCCCGGCGCTGCGCGGGCGGACGAGCGCTTATCGCTCCGGCTACCTGGCGGAGGAAAGGCGGGAGATCGAGGCGGCGCTCTTCGGCGGCAGCTTGCAGGGCGTCGTTTCCACCAGCGCCCTCGAGCTCGGCATCGACGTCGGCGGCATGGATGCGTGCATCCTCGTCGGCTATCCCGGCAGCATCATGTCCACCTGGCAGCGCGGCGGCCGCGCCGGCCGCGGCGACGGCCCGGCGGCGCTGTTTCTCGTGGCCGGGCGCGATGCGCTGGACCAGTACTATGTGGCGGCGCCGCAGACTTTCTTCGCCGCCACGCCGGAGCCGGCGGTGGTGGACGCCACCAACCCAGGTATCCGGGCCGCGCACCTGCTCTGTGCCGGCGCCGAGCAACCGCTGCGCCACGACGAACCCGCCTTCGCCGACCTCGAGTGGCCGCAGGCGCGGGCGGCGCTGCTGCGGCAGGGGGCGCTGCTGCAGAGCGTGGACGGCGAGTTCTGGCTACCCTTACAGGCGCGGCCGCACCGCTTGGTGGATCTGCGGCAGTGCGGCGAGACCTACACCATCCATCGCGCCGAGTCACCGCGCCGCGTTCTCGGCACCATCGGCGGCGCCCGTGTGTTCCACGAGTGTCATGAAGGCGCCATCTACATGCATCGCGGCGCCCACCTGCAGGTGACGGATCTCGACCTCGAGCGACAGCGAGTCCACGTCGTTCCTGCCGACGGCAGCAGCATGACGCAGGCGCGCAGCGCCAAGCACACCGAGATCCTGGAAGTCTGGGCCAGTCGCCACGCCGGGGCCACGGCGGTGCACTTCGGCCGGCTCCGCATCACCCAGCGCATCACCGGCTACGAGAAACGCTCGACCTACGATCAGAAGCTCCTCGGCAGCTTCGAACTGGATCTGCCGCCCACGATCTACGAGACCGAGGGCTGGTGGCTGGAGCTGGATCCGAACCTCGTTCCGGCTCTCGCTGCCGCCTCGCACCACCGCATGGGCAGCCTGCACGCCATCGAACACGCCTGCATCGCCCTGTCACCGCTCTTCCTCCTCTGCGAGGCCGCCGATCTCGGCGGCATCACCTTCACCGAGCATCCCCAGGTGCCCGCCGGCGCCATCTTCGTCTACGACACCTTTCCCGGCGGCATCGGCCTCACCGCCCGTACCTTCGAGCTCGCCGGCGAACTGCTGCAGGCGGTCTTGCAGCGGCTCGAGCGTTGTGACTGCTCCGCCGGCTGCCCGGGGTGCGTGCACTCGCCCCGTTGCGGCGCGGGCAACTATCCGCTGGACAAGCGCGGGGCGCAGGCGGCGCTGCGTTGGCTCCTCGGGCACGAGCCTTTGCCGCGTCCACTGCGCCCGCCGGAATTGCCAACCGGACTGCAGCCGGAGACGTCGCCCGGAGTATCACGGGCGGCGACGACGTCCGGCGGTCCCGCCGCGTGGACGCCCGAGCCGCCGCGGGCCCTGCTGCTCCGGCGCGAGCCGCGCTTGAGCTACCTGGATCTGGAAACGCGCTACGCCGCCGCCGAGGTGGGCGGCTGGCGCCACATCGAACGCATGCGCCTGGCGCTGGCGGTGGTCTACGACGAGAAGCGGGACCGCTTCACCACCTACCACGAGCCGGAAGTGTCCGCCCTCGTCGAGGCGCTCTTTGCCGCCGATCTCGTGGTGGGATTCAACGTTCTGCGCTTCGACTATGCCGTGCTCGCCCCGTACACCCGCCGGCTCCTCTCGCGCCTCCCCACCTTCGACATGCTGCGGGGTTTGCGGGAGCGCCTCGGCTTCCGCGTCTCCCTCGACAACTTGGCGCGCTCGACCTTGGGGACGCCCAAATCCGCCGACGGGCTGCAATCCATCGCCTGGGTGCGGCAGGGAAGACTCGATCTCGTGGAGGAGTACTGCCGGCGCGACGTCGAGCTCACCCGCGACCTCTTCCGTCACGCTCTCGCCACCGGGTCGCTCTGCTTCGAACGCCGGGGCGTACGCTTCCGCACCCCGCCGCTGGACTGGGAGCTGCGACGTCTGGGCGACGAAGCCCAGCGCGCCTGTGCCGCCCGCTGGCGGAGCGCCACGAGCCGGCTCGGGCAAGCGCCGCGCTCTGCCGCCGCCTGGTGACCCCCCGCGCTTCCGTTGTTCGGCTATGATGCCGGGCGGTTTCGGCCCTACCGTGTTCGCCGTGCGGTCCGGCCTGACGAGTCCCGGCGCCAGAGCCGGGGCCCCGAACGCGAGTGGAGCATGAGGAAACGCGAGGTGTGGATCGGCGTCGGCTTGGTGGCGCTGGCGATCGGTCTACGGCTCGTCGGCCTCGACTGGGGTTTGCCGGAAGTCTACGAGGAAGCCTATCCCTTCAAGAAAGCCTGGCCCATGTGGGGCTGGGGCCACGAGCCCCTCGACCTGAACCCGCATTTCTTCAACTACCCGTCCCTCTTCTTCTACGTGCAATGGCTCGGTCAGGGGCTGCTCTTCCTCCTCCTCCGCTTGTTCGGCGTGGTGCACTCGGTCCTCGATTACCGCGCCCTCTACGAGCTCGACAAGACCCCCTTCTATCTCATGGGGCGAACACTCACCGTGCTCTTCGCCGCCGGCACTGTTTGGGTGACCTGGTCTCTCGGCCGGCGCCTGCGCGGGCCGTGGACCGGGGCGCTGGCGGCGTTCCTCCTGGCGGTGAACGCCTTCCACGTCTCCAAGTCGCAGGTGATCGAAGTCGACGTACCCCTCACGTTCTTCGTGATGCTGACTCTCGGCTTCGCGCTGCGCCTCCTGGAAGAGCCGAGGCGGCGCTACTACATTCTTGCCGGCGTCTCAGGCGGCCTGGCGGCGGCGACGAAGTACTCCGGTCTGTTCCTGGTCCTCCCCATCCTCGCCGCCCATGTCCTGGCGTGGCGCCGGGCGGCGCAGGCGCGCGGCGAGGCCCGCGGCCGGCGGCCCCGGCAAGCGGGGTTGCGCTCGGAAGGGCCCGGGCTCCGGCGCGAACCGCTCCTCGCTTTCGTCGTCTTCGGCCTCGCCTTCCTCGCTGCCTCGCCGTACGTCCTCCTCGACTTCCCCAACTTCTGGATCGGCTTCAACTACGAGAGGCTGCACCTGGAGCTCGGTCACTTCGGTCTGGATGCTTCGCCGGCGTTCCCCTACTACGTGCACGCCCTCGCCGCCAACCTGCTGGGCTGGCCGCTCGCGCTCCTCTCCCTCGCGGCGCTCGTGCTCTACCTGGTCGTCCGGCGTTGCGGCTGGGCTCTCGTGCTCGGCATCTTTCCTCTGGTGTACGTCGCCGCCATCAGCTCCTTCTCCATGAAAGCGGAGCGCTACGTCCTGCCGCTCGTCCCCATCGCCTGCCTCCTCGCCGCTGCCTTGGTGGAGGAGATGCTCGCCCGAGTGCAGGCGCTGCGTCCGCGTCTCGCCCTGCCGGCCGGCGTCGCCGCGGCGCTGGTGCTCGCGGCACCCGCCTTCGTGGGCTATGCCCATGGCCTGTCGCGGTTGCGCGACGACACCCGGACGCTGGCGCGTCAGTGGTTGGAGGCGAACGTGCCCGGCGGCGCCTACCTCGTCTGCGAATCCTACGGGCCGGAACCCCTGACCGCCGTGGACGTGGCCAACTTCAGCGAGGACCTGCGAGAGCGTGTCCTGAAACAGATCGAAGCCAGGAAGACGAAGATCTATGCCATTTATCCCCTCCCCATGCTGCAGGTGGGCTCCCAGTACGTCACCCCTTTCTATGCCCTGTACCGTTACGAGGGCCTCGCGGATTACATCGTCACCAGCAGCTCGGTGAGCTCGCGCTACCGCAAGGACCCGGCGCTCTTCGCGCCCATGCTCTCTTTCTATGATTCCCTCGCCGCGCGCTGGACTCTGGCGAAGGAGTTCGGCCCGGCGGAGGGCACCGGGCCCAGGCTCAGCATCTACAAGAACCCGCGCTTCGCTGTCGTCTTCGCCCGCCGCGGCCACATCCCTTCGCCCGCGGCGCTGCCGCCGCTTCCCGAGCCGGTGCCCCGCGTCGTCGGACCTTGTTACCAGCGTGAGGGCGTGAACCTGGAGACCTTCGGTTACTTCGAGGAAGCGGCCCAGGCCTTCCTCATGGCCTCCGACTATGCCGAAGCAAGGCCGAACTTCCGCATTGCCGTCATCACCAGCGCGCTGCGCTGCTACCTCCGTGCCGGCCGCAGCGCCCAAGTCTTCTCCGTCCTCGATCTGGCAGAGCGCGGTGCCAAGACGTCGGAGGAGCGCGAGTATTGGCGCGAGCTACGCCGGCAAGTGCAGTCGGCGGCGGAGGCGCCCAAGCCATGAGCCTGCCGGGACGGGACACTGGCGCCGGCGTGCTCCTGCTGGTGGAGAATCACTCGGTCCCGGCGGATCGCCGCGTCTGGGCCGAAGCGCGCAGTCTCGCCCGCGCCGGCTACCGCGTCTCCGTCATCTGCCCGCGCGGCCGCGCCACCGACCGCGAAGCTCGGGCCAGCCTGGACGGCATCGAGATCTACCGCTTCTCCATGCCCTTCGCTGGCCAGAGCCGGCTGCATTTCCTGCTCGAGTACAGCTGGGGGCTGCTCGTTTGCGCCGGTCTCGTGCTGCGGGTGTGGCGCGAGCGCGGCTTGGCGGTCCTCCACGTGGGCAATCCCCCGGATCTCTTCTTCCCCCTGGCCTGGCTGCTGCGGCCGTGGCGCAAGCGTTTCATCTTCGACCAGCACGATCTCTGCCCAGAGACTTATCTCTCCAAGTTCACCACGGCGCGCCGGGGCTTCACGCACCGGCTGTTGCTGTGGATGGAACGATGGAGCTACGCGGCGGCGAACGCCGTCATCGTCACCAACGAGTCGTACCGCGAGGTGGCGCGCCGGCGCGGCGGCGTCGCCGAGGATCGGCTCTTCGTGGTGCGCAACAGCCCGGACCGCCAGATCTTCCGGCCCCGCCCGCCGGTGCCGGAGCTCCGACGGGGCCACCGCCATCTGGTGGCCTATGTCGGCGTCATGGCGCGGCAGGATGGGGTGGACTTGCTGCTCCGAGCGGCCCACCATGTGGTGCACGAGCTGGGGCGGAACGACGTGCTCTTCGTCCTCGTCGGCACCGGCGACGCCTGGGAGGAATTGCAACGGCTGCACGCCGAGCTCGAGCTCGAGCCGCACGTGCTCATGACCGGGCGCATCCCCGACGAGCCCATGCTCGACGTGTTGGCAACGGCGGACGTCTGCGCCTCCCCCGACCCGTGCAACCCGCTGAACGATGTTTCCACCATGACCAAGGTGATGGAATTCATGGCCATGGGGAAGCCGCTGGTCTCTTTCGCGCTGCGGGAAGCGCGCGTCTCCGCCGGCGACGCCGCGGTGTACGTGCCCGGCGACGACGTCCGCGCCTTCGGTCGCGCCGTGGTGGAACTGCTCGACGATCCGGAGCGCCGGGCGCGCATGGGCGAGGCCGGGTTGCGCCGCATCCGCGACGAGATCGGTTGGGAGCGCTCGGAAGAGCAGCTCCTCGCCGCCTACCGCCGCGTCCTCGGGGCGTGATCACACCCGGGGACGCCGTCAGCCGCTGGAACACCGGCGAGGGTGAAGACGAGGGCGCGGAGATCCGGGGGCAGCGGCGCGGTGAATCGGAGCGGCGTCCCGTGCCGCGGCTGGGTGAACTCGAGCCGCGCTGCATGCAGCGCCGGGCGCCCGAGCCCCAGCGGCTCTCGCGCCGCCTTCTCTCCTGCCGGCGCGGCGCGAGACACCCCGCCGCCATCCGGCACGCCGCCATAGAGTGGATCCCCCCAGAGCGGCATCCCCTGCGCTTGCAAGTGCACGCGGATTTGGTGCGTCCGTCCGGTGTCGAGCTCGAGCCGCAGGAGGGAGCTCTCTCCCAGGCGGCGCAACAGTCGATAGCGCGTCCGGGCAGCGCGGGGACGGAAGTCGCGCCGCGGGTCACTGTAGCCGCTCGCCGACACGGGCGGGACCACCGCACGCCGGAGCGCCGCGGCAGCGGCTTCGGGAAGCAGGGCTTGCATTCGCGTCGGCCGGCGCGGATCGCGGCGGATGGGCAGATCGATCCGTCCCGCCACTTCCCTGGGCACACCGTGGACCACGGCGAGATACAGCCGCCGCATGCGCCGTGCTTCCACTTGCGCCGCCAACTGCCGGCGCGACGCCAGCGTCTTGGCCACCACCACCAGGCCGGAGGTGGCGCGGTCGAGACGGTGCACGATGCCGAGCTCCGCCGCCGGCTCGCCCCGGCTCTGCAACCGATGGAAGAGGCCGTTGAGCAAGGTGTGGCGGAACTCGCCGCCCACCGGGTGCATCAGCATCCCCGCCGGCTTGTCCACCACCACCAAGTCCTCGTCCTCGTAGACGAGGTGGAACTCCGCCGCCACCGAGGCCGCCTCGAGGCCGCGCTGCAGGAGCGCGGGCAGGGTCACGATCTCGCCGCCATGGAGGCGGTGGTTGGCTCGCACCACGCGCCCGTCCACGAGCACGTCGCCGCGGGCGATGTGGCGCTGGATGCGGCTACGCGACACCTGCGCTAGCCGGCCGGTGAGGTAGCGGTCGAGACGCTGGCTGGCGCGCAGGCGGACGGTGAGACGTTCCGGTTGCATTCCGCGGCACTCCCGGAGATCGGTGCCGCTCGAGAGTCTAGTCTTCGCGGCGGAAGACGGCGAGGACGTCCTCGGGCGTGGACGCCTGCCGCAGGCCTTCCTTGAAATCTTCGCTCTGCAGCAGGCGCGAGACCCGGGCCAAGAGTTTGACGTAGACGTTGCTGGCGCTCTTCGGACCGACGGCCATGAACACCAGATCCACCGGGCTGCCGTCGAGGGCGTGGAAATCCACCGGCGTTTGGGTGCGGGCAAAGACGAGGGCCAGGGAGGGGATGTCGTTGGAGAGAGCGTGGGGGAGAGCGATGCCGCCGCCGATACCTGTGCTCATGACGTGTTCGCGTTTGAGCAGCTCGCGCATGATCACTTGGGCTTCGGCGACGCGGCCACCCTGGACGAGCAGATCCACCATCTGCGCCAGCAGCTGCTCTTTGTCCGCGGCCTCCAGACCGAGGGCGACGAGCTCGGTTGCCGCATAATCGACGATGTGCACTGCCCGCCTCCGCTCTCCCCACAGACCGGACGCTGCGGCTCGGAGCAAAACCCAGACAAGCTAACCGCATCGTCTTGCACTGTCAACGGGTCTGGAAGTCGTGCACGTCCGGCGCTGGAACGTTTTCTGCACCGGCCGTTACACCCGGCGCGCGTCGTCCGGAGGGGAGGCGGTCGCGTTTGGCGACCTTCATTCTCGACACCAACGTCCTGCTGCACGACGCTCGGGCCCTCTACGCCTTCAGCAACGCCACCGTCGTCATTCCTCTCGATGTCCTGGAAGAGCTCGATCTCTTCAAGAAGAACGTCGACGAAATGGGGCGCAACGCCCGCGAGGTGATCCGCGAGCTCGATCGCCTGCGCCAGGGCGGCTCGCTCCCCGACGGCGTGCCGGTGAACGGCGGCATGTTGCGCGTGCTGGTGGACTACCTGCCCGAGCGCATTCCCCAGGGCATGGACCTGAGCGTCGCCGACAATCGCATCCTCCTCTGCGCCAAGTATCTCGAGGAGCGGGGCGAGCAGGACGTCGTCGTCGTCTCCAAGGACATCAATGCGCGGGTCAAGGGCGACGCCCTGGGCCTCACCATCCAGGACTTCGAGGCGCAGAAGATCAAGATCGACGAGCTCTACAAGGGCTGGACCGAAGTGGTGGTCACGAGCGCCGCGCTCGACACCTTCTACGCCCAGGGTTACCTCGAACCCCAAGGCCCCGCCCTGATCAACCAATGCTTCATCCTGCGCGACGGCGCCAACCCGCAGAAGAGCGCCATCGCCATTTGCACCAACGGCCGCCTCGAACCCTTGCGCTGCGGCGACGCCAAACCCTGGGGCATTCGGCCGCTCAACGTGCAGCAGAAGTTCGCCCTCGAGCTGCTCCTCGCCGAGCGCTTGCAGCTCGTCACCCTGGTGGGCGGCGCCGGCACCGGCAAGACCTTGCTCGCTCTGGCGGCGGGACTGCAGAAGGTGGTGGAGGAGCGCGCTTACGGCAAGGTGTTCGTCTCCCGGCCGATCATGCCGCTCGGGCGCGACATCGGTTACCTGCCGGGCAGCAAGGACGAGAAGCTGGAGAGCTGGATGCAACCCATCTACGACAACCTCAAGCTGCTCACCGGCTCGTTCTACGACGACGAGAGCAAGCTCAGCTATCTCTTCGACAGCAAGAACCTCGAGCTCGAGGCGGTCACCTACATCCGCGGCCGCTCGCTGCCGCGGCAGTTCATCATCATCGACGAAGCTCAGAACCTCACGCCCCACGAGACCAAGACCATCATCAGCCGTGCCGGGGCACAGACCAAGGTGATCCTGACCGGCGACCCCTTCCAGATCGACAACCCCTATCTGGACGCGTCAAGCAACGGCCTCACCTACGTGGTGGACCGCTTCAAGGGCCAGGAGATCTTCGGCCACGTGCTGCTCACCCGCAGCGAACGCAGCCCGCTCGCCGCCCTCGCCGTCGAGCTCCTCTAGCCGGCACTTCCTGCAATCGGCGCAAGGCTTGCTGGATCGCTGGGGGCGGTGTACCCTGGGAGCAGGTGGCCTCCTTCGAGCCGCCGCTTCCTTTCGAGCTCCAGGCGGTTTTTATGCGGCTCCCGCACCACAAGCTGGTGTACACGATCCAGCGCAAGCCTCCTCCCTGGGCAGCGACCGGCGCCTGACGCCCGCTTCCGCCTCGAACTTCCTTTCCGAGTCTCCGACTCGCGGCATCGAATCAGGTCGATTCCGCCGCTTCGGCGCGCGGAGTCCAGCGAGGAGAAATGGTCATGTCGGTCACCCTGCATCGCATCGCGCCGGAGAACGTGCACGAGACCCTGCGCCGTTCCATCCTGGCCGATGGTTTCGAGATCGTTCTGGATCTGGACAAGAGCCAGGGCGTGCGGCTCTACGACGCCAAGAGCCGCCGCTTCTTCTTGGACATGTTCTCGTGCTTCGCCTCGGCGCCCCTGGGTTTCAACCACCCGCGCCTGGTGGAGCCCGAGTTCGTCGCCCGGCTCGGGCGCATCGCCGTCGGTAAGCCCTCGAACTCCGATCTCTACACCGTGGAGCTGGCGGAGTTCGTCGACACCTTTGCGCGTCTGGCGGCGCCGTCCACCCTGCCCCATCTCTTCTTCGTCGAAGGCGGCACGCTGGGGGTGGAGAACGCCCTCAAGACCGCCATGGACTGGAAGGTGCGGCTGAATCTGGCGGCCGGCCGGGGCGAGCGCGGGCACCAAGTCCTGCACTTCCGCGACTGCTTCCACGGCCGCAGCGGCTACACCTTGTCGCTGACCAACACGGCGCCGGTGAAGACGCTGTACTTCACCAAGTTCGACTGGCCGCGGATCACCAACCCGAAGCTGCGCTTCCCGGTGACTCCGGCGGAGGAAGAGCGCGTCGCCGCCGCCGAAGCGGGCGCGGTCCGGGAGATCGAAGCGGCCTTCGCGGCGCACCCGCACGACATCTGCGCCATCATCCTCGAACCGATCCAGGGTGAAGGCGGCGACAATCACTTCCGCCCCGAGTTCTTCCGTGCGCTCCGCCGGCTGGCGGACGAGCACGAAGCCTTCCTGATCTTCGACGAGGTGCAAGCGGGGATGGGGATCACCGGGCGCATGTGGGCGCACGAGCACTTCGGCGTGCAGCCCGACGCCATCAGCTTCGGCAAGAAGACCCAGGTCTGCGGTACCGCCGTCGGCAGACGGGTGGAGGCGGTGGAGGACAATGTCTTCCGCGTCCCCAGCCGCTTGAACTCCACCTGGGGCGGCAACCTGGTGGACATGGTGCGCTGCCAGCGCATCCTGGAAGTCATGCACGAGGAGCACCTGGTGCAGAACGCGGCACGCCTCGGCGAGGGGCTGCTCGCCGGCCTGCAGCAGGTGGTGGGGCGCCACGGCGACTGGATCGACAACGCCCGCGGCCGGGGCCTGATGTGCGCCTTCGACGTGCGCGACTCGCAGACGCGTAAGCGCCTCCTCGGCGGCTGCGCCGAACGCGGTCTCATGCTCGTCGGTTGCGGCGAGCGCACGGTGCGCTTCCGCCCGGCGCTCACGGTGACGGCGCCGGAGCTGCAGGAAGCCCTGGAGCTCCTGGATCAGGCGGTGGCGGCGCTCTAGCCGCGCTGGGAATCCACCGGCACCTCGATCTCGCCGGTTCCGAGCCGCTCGAGATCGAAGGGCAGATTGATGAGCACCGTCGGCGCCAGCAGGAAGGTGGCGCGGTCCCCGAGGCCTTGCGCGACCACGTTCACGCCACCCCGGGGATCGCGCCGTCCGATGCGCAGACCGGCGAGGAGCCCGTTGTCGCCGTAGAGATCGACGCTCCACTGCGGCGGCACCAGCTGCACCAGCGCCGGTTGCTTCTCGGGGAACTCCGTCACCTCCAGCGTCGCCATCTGCTCCAGGAGCGCTTGCACCCGTCCCGGATCGAGGGCGAAGGTGGAATCCACCTTGTCGCTCGCCACCACCTTCCAATCCTGCAGGCCGTGCCGTTGCAGAACGAAGGTGTCCGCCGGCGCCTTGACTTCCAGCCTGGTCACCGCCGCCGGATCGAAGGGCGGGAAGATCCGCCGGTCCCGGGGTTGCTGGACGAGAGACACCATGCTCTCCACCATCTGCCCTTCCACCTCGAAGACCTCGGGCTTGTCGGGCACCACGGCGTAGTAGCCGCCCTCGCTGAAGGCGAAGCCCAGCACCAGATCGCCGAGGACCTGTCCGTTCCGGCCTTCGAGGACGACGCTCAACTTGCGGTGGCCGAGGCCGAAGCGGAGGGGATCTTCCTTGTCCTCCGCCGCCACGCCGATGCCGCGCAAGCCAGTGAGCTGGAGCAGCAAGCCGCGCAGGCGCACGGGATCGACGCGCCAGGCCACCGGCCCCTCGGTGACCCAGCCCGCGGTCGGATCGCGCCGCACCACGAGATTCCCCGCATTGAGGGTGTTGAAGCGCAGCAGGGCCACGCTGTCCGACGGCACGTCGATCATGCGCTTGTCGCGCCAGCCGAAGGCGCTGGTGAGGGCGCCGCTCAAGAGCGCCGAGGTGGTGAGGAGCACGTCGTCGCCGCCGTCCACCTGGACGTACACCAGGGTCTGCAGGGGATTGATGCGCCCGCAGCGCAGTTCATGGCGGGCCCCCGTCTGGGTCTCGATGCGCACCAGCGCCGCCGGGTGGTCGAGGCCATAGCGGATGAGCTCGCCCTGGCCGAGATTGTCTTCCTGCCGCGCCGCTGCCAGCGTGTCGAGGAAGCTCGCCACCGCCTCGGGCTCGCAGTTGGCCGAGACCGGCTCGACGAGGACCCAGCCCGCTTCGCGTCGCTCCAGGCCGATGCGGCTGTCGCCATAGGCGAACCCCAGGCGCACCACCTCGGCGGGCTGCACGGGCAGGAGCCGCGCCAGCGCGGCGCGCTCCTGCACCGCCTGCCGGTCGCGCCGCTGCTGCCAGAAGACGTAGCCGCCGAGGCCGAGGGCCAGGACGAGAGCCGCCAAGGTGGCGCGGAAGCGCATGGATCCTCCTCCGTCTGCGTCAGCCGCGGGCGCGGCGGTGCAACGTGGCTGCCAACCCCGCCGCGAAGACGACGACAGGGAGCACGATGATGGCGAGGACGTTGAGCAGACGTACCTGCGCCACCGTCATCGCCACGGCGCGCACCTGTCCCTGCTGGTGGCGCACGGCGATCAGGTCCTCGTCCTCGGCGAGCCAGGCGACGGCGTTGAGGAAGAGGTTGCCATTGCCCATGTCGTTGAAGCTCTGGTTGCTGGCGAAATCGGAATCGCCGCAGACGACGAGGCGCGCCTCGGTGCCGCTGGCTCCCCCGGCGCTTTGCAGGTCCTCGCCGCTGCGCAGCGGCTGGCCGGGACGATGCGACACCGCCGGCTCCAGCTCCGGGTGCAAACCGGCCACATCGAGCCGCACCGCCATGGCGACCGACACCGGTCCGGCGAGGTCGCTGGCATCGAAACCCACCTTCGAGCTCAGCAGGTCCGACTCGGCCCAGCTCTCGGGGCTGGTGAAAGCCAAGGAAGCGGTCTCGGCATTGCCGCCGTAGAGCTGCAGGCGCCGCACGGAGCGCACGTTCTGGAAGTAGGTGGGCTGGACGAACTGCTTGGTGATCGGGTGCACGCCGTAGCGGTTGACCAGCGGCGTCTGCGGCCCGCGATTGAGGAGCTGCCCGGTGGGGCTCGGGTCCACCACCCGGTCGTTGCCCACCTGCACGCCCCAGCGCCCCACCCAGCCCTCGAGATTGCTGAGGAAGAGCGGGTCGAAGAGACAGAAGACGCGGCCGCCGCGCTGCAGGTAGCGCTGCACCGCCTCGATCTCCTGATCCAAGAGCCCCGACTTGGCGCCGGGCACCACGAGGACGTCGCAGTCCTCCGGCACCACCCGGGCCTCGGTCAACTGCAGCTTCGCGGTGAGGTAGTTTTCCCGCTGCAGCGCGGTGGCCGCGGCGGAATAGCCCGAGATGCCCTTCTCCACCGGGTCCTTCTCGCCGTGACCGGAGAGGAAGTAGATCTTCTTCTGCCCCGGCCGCGACACCTTGATGAGCGCGTTGGTGATGTCCTCCTCGCCGAAGGTGCGGAGCCTGAGCGCCTTGTCGCCGGCGTCGAAGACCAGGGTTCCCATCTCGTGGACGCCGAAGCGCTCGGCCAGCTCGGGATTCTTGTTCATGTCTTCCAGGCGGATGCGCAAGCCGCGGTTGCGCCGGGAGTACTCGGTGAGCAGGTCGCGCACCGCCTCGCGGGCGTCGCGCTCGTAGTAGACATAGATGTCGATGTCCCGGTGCAGCCCTTGCAGCACGTTCAGCGTCTTCTCCGACAGGGTGTACTCGCCGGTGGAAGAGAGGTCGCGCCTCCAGGAGTGACGGCTCCCGAGGGTGGTGACCAGGAGGAGGATCACTCCCACCAGGAAGGAAAGAACCACGGCGTTCATGCCGTAGCGCGTCGAGCGCTTGCTCAGGTGCCGGGTGAGGTCGCGCCAGGAGAGTACCACCGCCAGCGACCACACCAGGCCGCCACCGGCGAGGAAACCGGTACTCCAGCCGCCGGCGCCACCCCGGGCCAGGGACAGCAGTGCCGCCGCACCGAGAAGGAGCACACCGGCGGCGACGAGGATGAGGAGACGGCGTTGCATCGCAAGCTCCCTAGCGGTACTTCAAGGATTCCAGGGAACGCAGGGTGAGGAAGAGGCCGAAGACGATGAAGCAACCGTAGAAAACCACGTGCTTCGTGTCCAGGACCCCCTTGGCGAAATCCTCGAAGTGCGCCACCAGCGACAGTTCCTGCAACCAGGTGCCCAAGGTGGAGGTGGGATCGCCGAGCAACCCCGCCAGCCACAGCAGGAGCGCCGCCCCCAGCCCGCCGATGCCGGCGACCACCTGGCTACGGGTGAGGGAGGAGATGAACATCCCCACCACCAGGAAGGATTCCCCTTGCAGGAAGACGCCGAGGAAGCCGACGAGCACGCTCGGACCGTGGGGGTTGCCGTAGAAGAAAAGGGTCCCCACCAAGACGAGGGCGAAGAGCAGGAGCATGACGAAGATCGTGCTCGCCGCCAGGAACTTGCCGAGCACGATGGCGCGCTGGCTGAGAGGCGAGGTGAGGAGGAGCTCCATCGTTCCCGCCCGGTGCTCCTCGGCGAAGCTCCCCATGGTGACGAAGGGCAAGACGAAGAGGCTGATCGCCCCGAGGGTGGCGAGGAAGCGGCGCAAGAGGAACTGGTGCACGTCCGCCGGTCCGGCTTCCTGCCCGAGCGAGAGCAGGCGCTCGCGGTAGAAGGTGTCGAAGGCCAGGTAATTGCGCAGCAAGGTCATGAACACCAGACCCACGACGAGGAGGAACACCGCGGTCACCACGTAGGCGATCGGGGAGGTGAAGTAGGTGCGCATCTCGCGCTCGTAGATGGAAGGCAATCCCCTCATGCCCCGCCTCCTTCGGCGCTCACCACGCCCAGGTAGATCTCCTCCAGGCTCGTCTCCTGGGGGCGGAGTTCGAGCAGCTCCCAGCCTTGCTGCACCACGAAGGCGGCGAGGCGGGAGCGCACCGCAGTGCCGCCCTCGCACTGCAGGCGATAGCGCCGGTTGCCGCCGCCGCGCACCGCTTCCAGGCCCTGCACGCCTTGCACCTGGCGGAGCGCCGCCTCCGGGTCCGCTTGCGGCGACTGGAGCTCCAGGAACAACGCCTGCCGCCCGGTTGCGCCGCCGTCCAGCTCGCGCAGCTCTTGGGAGAGCACGATGCGCCCGTGATTGATGATGATCACGCGCTCGCAGGTCATGCTCACCTCGGGAAGGATGTGGGTCGACAGGATGATGGTGTGCTCGCCCGCCAGCGAGCGGATGAGCCGGCGCACTTCCACCACCTGCTTCGGATCGAGGCCGGAAGTGGGCTCGTCGAGGATGAGGACCGGCGGATTGTGCAAGAGCGCCTGGGCCAGACCGGCGCGCTGCCGGTAACCCTTGGAGAGCTTGCCCAGGATGCGGTGCTGCACGTCCCCGAGGCCGCAGCGTTCCAGCGTGTCCTCCAGGCGCGGGCGCTGCTGGCGGCGCGGCACGCCCTTGATGCGAGCGATGAATTCCAAGTATTCCCGCACCCGCATCTCCAGGTAGAGTGGTGGGCTCTCGGGCAAGTAGCCAATGTGGCGTTTCACCGCCTCGGCCTGCTCGAAGACGTCGAAACCCGCCACCTGCGCCGTCCCTGCTGTAGCCGGTTGGAAGCAGGTGAGGATGCGCATCGTCGTGGTCTTGCCGGCGCCGTTGGGTCCGAGGAAGCCGACGCTCTCGCCGCGGCCCACCTCGAAGCTGACGCCGTCGATGGCGCGCTTGCCCGGATAGATCTTGGTCAAATCCTTGGCGACGATCATGCAGGGGTCTCCAAGAGGCCGCAGGGACGCGGGTTTCGGGCACCGGCCATTATAGGGGACGGCGTCGCCGACGCCACAAGCCCGCACCGCTTCACAAGCGGCGGTCTTGGGCATCGGGTATATTGAAACACTGCTCCGGGAGGCCGCATGATTCCCCACGCGACAGCGAGCCTGCACCTGCACGCAGGACGGGAGTTCCGCGAGGCCCAGCGCCGGGTACTCTATCTGCTGCAGGGGCTCGCGGCGCGCGGGCATCGCGTCCTCTTCTGCGGCCCGCGCACCTCGGCGCTCTTCCGCAAGGCCCAGGCCGCCGGCATTCCCTGCGAGGCGCTGACGCTGCGCAGCAGCCACGATTTCCCTTCGGTGGTGCGGCTGGCCCGGTTGGTGCGGGACCAGCATTTCGATCTGGTGCACGCCCACGACGCGCAGAGCCACCACGTGGCGCGGGCGGCGCGGGACCTGAGCGGCGAGCGCTCCCTCACCGCCAATCTCTTCCTCGGCCATCGGGAGCTCGCCGAGCCGGCGGCGACGTTGCTGCCGGCGCACTACGCCGGCCCTGGACTGCACCACATCGCGGTTTCCAAGCCCGTGCGCGACGGCCTGGTGCAGCGCGGCGCCGAGGCGGCGCGCATCGCCATCGTTCCCGACGGGGTGGACTTGCCCGGCCTCCGCCGCGCCCGGAGCAATGGTCACGACCCCTGGGGCCTGCGCGCCCGGGGCCGCCGGGTCGTGGGGACTTGTACCCGCCCGGGGCGGGAGAAGAGCCTGGGGCCCTTGCTCGAAGCCTTCGCGCTCCTCCACCGCCGCCTGCCGGATACGCACCTGCTGGTGGCGGGCGACGGCCCGGGGCGCCCGCAGGTGGAAAAACTCTGCCGCGATCTCGGCCTGGCCGAGGCGGTCACCTTCGCCGGGGTGCTCGAGGATCCGGCGGCGATGTACGCCACGCTGCACGCCTTCGTCGCCCTCACCGACTACGAGAACACCCATACCTGCATGCTCGAAGCGATGGGATCGGGCACACCGGTGGTCGCCGCGGCGGTGCCCGGCGTCCTCGGCCTGGTACGTCACGGGAGCTCCGCCCTGGTGGTGCCGCCGCGAGACGTCCCGGCCCTGGCACAGGCCCTCGGTCTCCTCCTGCTGCAACCGGAACTGGCGCAGCGCCTGGTGCAGGGAGCCAGCAGCGTCGCCGAACAACACTCGGTGGAGCGCATGGTGGAAGCCACCCTCGGCGCTTACCGCGGCCTGGGGCAGATCGACGCCGCGGCGCGGGAGGCGATGCCTCGGGAAGCTCCCCCCCCATGACCGCGTTCGTGAAGATGCACGGCTGCGGCAACGACTTCGTCGTCCTCCGCCATGCCGATCTCGAAGCCTTCCATTTCGACTCCGCCTCCCTGCCCCGCTTCGTGCGCGACGTCTGCGACCGTCACCACGGTCTCGGTGCCGACGGCCTGCTCACTTACGCCACGCTGAGCGGCGAGCGCTTGCGCATGCACTACTGGAACCGCGACGGCTCCCGGGCCGAGATGTGCGGCAACGGCGCGCGCTGCGTCGTGCGCCTGGCCTGGGAGCGCAGCGAGGTCGGCTCGCCGCTCGAGCTCGAAACCGATGCCGGAACCCATGCCGCCGCCATGCTGCCCCGTCCTCCGGCGCCCCCGTGGGTGGAGATCGAGATGGGCGCACCGCGCTGGGACGGGGCGAGCGTTGGCCTCCGCGACGGCAGCAACCTGCTGGACACGCCACTCGACCTCGGCGCTGGGGAGCTCCGGGTCACGGCGCTCGACCTGGGGAACCCGCACGCGGTGGTCTTCGTGCGCGATCGCGCCGCCCTGGCCGCGGTGGAACTGGAAGGCACCGGCCGGGCCCTGGCGGAGCACCCGCTTTTCCGGCGTGGCGCCAACGCCAGCTTCGTCGCCGTCGAGGGCGACGCCCTGCACCTGCGCGTCTTCGAGCGCGGCGTCGGGCCGACCCTCGCTTGCGGCAGCGCCTCGTGCGCCGCCTTCGCCGCCGCCACCCGCCTCGGCCTGCTCACGGCCAGCGCCGGCCCGGTGCATTTGCCCGGCGGCAGCGTCGAGGTGCGCGCCGACGCCGACGGGCGTCTCTGGCTGCGCGGGCCCGCGCTCCGCGTCGCCGCCGGGACACTGGATCCGGAGTGCCTCGGCGTCTGAGCGTCTTCAGCTTCTCTCACCGCGGAGGAATTGGAGCAGCGTCGCCACGTCGTCGCTGCTGCCGATGAAGAGCGGCGTGCGCTGGTGCAGGTCCTGCGGCTCGAGGTCGAGGATGGGCGTGATGCCGTCGGTGGCGGCGCCGCCGGCTTGCTCGGCGACGAAGGCGAGCGGGTTGGCCTCGTAGAGGAGGCGCAGCTTGCCGTGCTGCGCCTTGGCTTCCTTGCTGTCCGCCGGATACATGAAGATGCCGCCGTAGAGCAGGGTGCGGTGGAAGTCCGCCACCAGGGAACCGACGTAGCGGGAGCTGTACGGCGGCCTGCCGTCGGGAGTGCCCTTGATGTGCTCGAGATAACTGCGCACCCCTGACGCCCAGTAGTGGGAGTTGCCCTCGTTGGCGCTGTAGATCTTGCCGCGCTTCGGCAGCTGGATCTCCGGATGGGAGAGCAGGAACTCGCCGACGCTCGGGTCGAGGGTGAAACCGTGCACGCCGTGCCCGGTGGTGTAGACCAGCATGGTGCTCGGGCCGTAGACGATGTAGCCGGCGCACACCATGCTCCGACCTTTCTGCAGCAGGTCCCCGAGGGTGCCGTCTTCCCCCGCGCTGGTCTTGCGGTGGATGCCGAAGATGGTGCCGATGTTGACGTTGGCATCGATGTTGGAGGAGCCATCCAGGGGGTCGAAGAGGAAGACGTACGGCCCCTTGCGGTGATGCTGTGGGATGAGGATCGGATCGGCCATCTCTTCCGAAGCCATGATGCAGAGATGCCCGGTGTGATCCAGCGCCTTGACGATGGTGTCGTTGGCGAAGTCGTCGATCTTCATCACCTGCTCGTCCTGGACGTTGATGCGCCCCGCCTGGCCCAGGATGTCGACGAGACCGGCCTTGTTCACCGCCCGGGAGATGACCTTGGCGGCGATGGTGAGTTCGAGGAGCAGGCTGGTGAACTCCCCTGTCGCTTCCGGATAGCGTTGCTGGCACTCGACGATGAAGCGTGACAGGGTCATGCCCTTGAGAAAGGTCATGGCGGTGCTCCTGGACCTCCGGGTGCGCGGGCGACGAGCGGCCGGCACGGCCGGCAGTATACGACCTCACGGGCGGCGCAAGTGCAGCCCTTTGAGGTACTCCCCTTCGCGGTGCGACAGGCTGATCGGGTGATCGAAGCCGGCGCCGAGCTGCGCCAGCAGTTGCGTCCGGACTCCAGCCTGCGCCGCGGCCTCGAAGACGGCGCCGCGGAATTCCAGCGCGTCCACGTGCTGCGAGCAGGAGAAGGTGAAGAGCTCGCCCTCCGGCGCCAGCAGCTGCAGCGCCACCAGATTGATGTCCTTGTAGCCCCGGCGCGCCGCTTCGGCTTGGAGTTTCTTCTTGGCGAAGGCGGGGGGATCGAGAATGACGAGATCGTAGCGCGCCCCGGCCTGGCGCTTCTCGCGCAGCACCTCGAAGACATCGCCGTGCACGATCTCCCCGGCGGCGAAGCCATTGAGCTCCATGTTGCGCCGCAAAAGCTCCACGCTCGCGGCGCCGCTCTCGACGCTGGTGACGTCGCGGGCGCCGCCGGCGGCAGCGGCCACCGAGAAGCCGCCGGTGTAGGCGAAGCAGTGCAGTACCCGGCGGCCGGCGGCGCGCTGGCGCACCCGGGCACGGTTGTCGCGCTGGTCCAGGTAGAAGCCGGTCTTCTGCCCGCTGTCCGGTTGCACCAGGAAGCGCAAACCCTGCTCGCGGATTTCCACCGGAGCGGCGAGCGGCTCGCCGTGGAGCACGCCCTTCCGCGCCGGCAGGTTCTCCTCCCGCCGCGCCGGGATGTCGCTGCGCTCGTAGATCGTGCGCGGCTCGATTTCCGCCGCCAGGATGTCCACCAGCCGGTCGCGCAGCCGGTCGGCGCCGGCGGTGGTGAGCTGCAGCACCAAGACGTCGGCATAGCGATCCACCAGGACGCCAGGGAGGAAGTCGCCTTCGGCGCCGACGAGGCGGCAGCAGTCGGTGTCGGGGGGCAGGCATTGCCGGCGCAGCTCGAGCGCCGAGCGCACCCGGGAACGCAGCAGCGCACTGAGATCCTCGATCTCCTCCCAGGCGAGGAGACGCACGGCGAGGCTGCGCTCCGGGTTGACGTAGCCGATGGCGACGAAGCCACCCTCGGAATCCTCGAGGCGGCAGAGGCTGCCCGCTTCGAGGGGCGGCATGCTTTCGAAGGCGCCGGAGAACACCCAGGGGTGGCCGGCGCGGGCCGGACGTTCGCGACCCGGTTTCAAGCGCAGGACGGGCAGGGTGAGCATGGCGCCGCCGTGGTTCACTCGCCGCGGTAGCGCGGCGGGCGCTTGGCGGCGAAAGCCTCGAGACCCTCGAGCCGATCGCGGCTGGGGAGCAACTGCGCGTACGCCGCCGCCTCGATCTCCAGGCCCGGAGCGAGGCCCGCGTCGGCACCGGCGTCGATGGCGTGCTTGGCGGCGCGCACCGCGAGCGGTGCCTGCGCCGCGATCTCTCGGGCGAGATGCAGCGCCGCCGACTGCAGCTCCGGCGCCGGGACGAGACGGTTGGCGAGCCCCCACTGCAACGCCTCCGCTGCCTCCAGCCTGCGGGCGGCGAAGATCATTTCCTTCGCCCGTGCGACGCCGACGAGACGCGGCAAGCGCTGCGTGCCGCCGGCGCCGGGCATGATGCCGAGACTCACCTCGGTGAGACCGACACGAGCGTCCGTGGCGAGGAGCCGCACGTCGCAAGCCAGCGCCAGCTCCAGACCGCCGCCATAAGCGATGCCGTGCACCGCCGCGAGGGTCGGGAACGGCAAGCGGGCTACACCATCGAAGGTAGCGCGGATGAGGGTCAGGTACTCGCGCACCTCGTCCAGGGAGAGTCCGGCGCGTTCCTTGAGATCGGCGCCGGCGCTGAATGCCTTGCCCGCACCGCAGAGGATGGCACAGCGGATGGAACGGTCTTGCCGCGCCGCTTGCGCCGCCGCGCCGAGGGCGCGCAAGAGCGGCCGGTCGAGCGCGTTCAGCACCTGCGGCCGCTGCAGCGTCCAGCAGACGACGTCTTCTTCCCGGCTGATTTGCAGCGGCTCCGAGGCGCTCGTGCTCACGTCGTCCTCCGCGTCTCCAGGGTGGGAGCGCCGACGATAGTCGCCTGCTCTGGCAGGATCAACCGCCTGGACCGTGGCGGCAACCCGGCGACGCCGCGTGCAGCACTGTAAGCCTCTTTGTCGCCTGCAATTGCAATGTCAGGACGGTTCCTCGCTCTTGCGGTCGGCGACGGCTTCCCGCATGCTCCGCGCCGGAGGCCCATGCCGCAACACGGACAGGTCGTGCTCGAGCCGGAGATCTTCCTGGAGAACCTGCTCGCGGATCTGCGCCGTCCGGGGCAGATCCTGGTGGCGACGCACGACAACCCGGATCCCGATTCCCTCGCCTGTGCGCTCGGGCTCAAGACCCTGTTCGAAACCGAGCTCGGCCGCGACACCTCGATCGGTTTCGGCGGCATGGTGGGACGGGCGGAGAATCGCGCCCTGGTCGAAGCCTGCCACATCACGTTGCTGCCTCTCGACGACCTCCGCTTCGCCGACTTCGCCAGTGTCGTGCTGGTCGATGCGCAGCCCGACACGGGGAACAATTCCATCCCCGCCGAGGTCATGCTCGATCTCGTGGTCGACCACCATCCGCTGCGCGAGCACACGCCGCAGCGGTCGCGTTGGGTGGACGTGCGCAGCGACTACGGTGCTTCCGCCACCATCGTGGCTCAGTACCTCCTGGCGCGGCAGGTGACGATCACGCCGCTCTTGGCCACAGCGTTGCTCTATGCCCTCAAATCGGAGACCCAGGACTTGGGGCTGCGGGCCAACGCCGTGGACCGCCAGGTCTACTTCCATTTGTTGCCCCTCGTGGACCCACGCGCCCTTTTCGTCATCACCCACCCCAAGGTGTCCCACGAGTATTTCCGCATCCTCGGAAGGCTGGTGCGCCAGACCCAGCTCTACGGCAAAGCGGCCATCGTCTACCTCGGCCGCGTTTCCAATCCGGACCTGGTGGCCGAGATGGCCGATCAGCTGATGCGGCTCGTAGGGGTGGAATGGGCGCTCAGCATGGGCAGCTGCGGCAAGGAGCTCTTCCTCTCTCTCCGCACCAGCCACGAGGGCGGCGGCGCCGGGCAAATGATTCAGCGCCTCGTGCGCGGTCTCGGCCGCGCCGGCGGTCACGGCATGCTGGCCGGTGGTCGCATCGGCGCCGTGCCCCGGGATCGCAAGTCCAGGCTCGACCTCGCCGCCATGATGCGCGATCGATTCCTCGCCGAGTTCAACCTCGGCGGCACCCAGCCCCGGAGCATCCTCGACGATTGAACCGTAGCCGATCCCCGGCCAGCTCAATCCATGTAGACGAAGGCGCTCCGCCGGGGACGCGCTGCCTGGGCGCGCTGCCGCCGCGCCCGGTAGCGACCTTGCTTGGCGGCGAAGTAGCGCGGCTCCTGCTGCGCCTTGCGGGCGGCGAAGCTCGAGTTGCTGCAGGCCTTGCTGCAGTAACGGCTGCCACGGTGGCTCCAGACCAGGCGCGGGCACTGGTGCAGGCTCGCGGCGGGGAGGAAGGCACCGAGTTCTGCCTGAGCGGCGAAGCGCTTTTCCCCGTCCACCGGCCAGCCCGACTCCGGCGCCGCACCGCGCACGAGGCCGTGACAGCGATGCACGACGGTACCGAAGGAGTCTCTGGGCAAGGCGAGGACCTGGAGGAGGGAGGTGGAGAGCAGGGACTCGAAGGGGTCGCCGAGCTCGCTCAGGGGGCGACGGGCGACGAAATCAGGCCAGCCTTGCGCAGTCGCAGCAGCGCCCGACGGCTGCAGCGTGACAGCGGCGAGCCACTGGGACAGGGCGTTTTCTCCCTCCGCCTCCAACCGGTGGTCGAGGAGACGCACAGCGATGACCCGGCGCAGGAGTCCCACGTCCCTGCGTCGTGCGGTCGAGGCGAGGGGATCGATCGGTGCGCCGGCCTGGGGGTGCGGCTCCCGAGCGGATCCGACTCCGTCCCATTCGAGGGCCCGATTCACGACCTCCACCCAGAGCATCCCCGCCTCCCTTACCACCCCGCCGGCCTACCTGCCCTCGCCGACTCTCCGCATCGAAGTAGCTGCACTGCCTCCTTGTCAAGCACGCGCCCGGTCGCTTTGGCACAGCCCGCCGGCGCCGAACCTCCCGACCCGCCCCACGCAGCATCGCTCCTTGGACGGCGAGATCCCGTCGACGACCCCAACCCTTGACGGTGTCGATCGGGGCGCCGAATACTCTGAAAAGCAAGGAGGGTGCACGCATGCGTCGCATGGTTCTCGTTCTCACCTGGGGTCTGCTCTCGGGCCTCGTCCTCCAGTCGGGCGCGGTGGAGATCACCGGCGCGCCGTTGCGCCCGGCGCAGCTGCAATCCCGGGCCCAGCTCGCTTCTCCCCACGCCTTGTTGCAGACCGACAGTACGCTCGCCTGCTTCGAGGGCTACCTCACAGCCCTCCTCAATCCCGGGTGCTTCGAGACACTGGATCCGCCGCACACCGCCGACTGTGTTTCCGCTTCGAGTCATTTCATGGTGCAGTACTTGTTTCCCGACGTCACGGTGACGCACAAGGTCATCGGCTTCGGCTTCTTGAGCAACGACGACGACACGGTGTTCCCGTCGGCGGGTGTGCTCCAACTTCCTATTGTCCAGGGACAGGTGCGCTTCCCGAGCCCCGCGGAGCTCGCGGACTTACCGGTGAAAATGGTCGAGACCTTCGGCGACACTTCGCTCGTGTTCGTCGATATCGAAGCGCAAAACCTCCTCGTGCAACCCGGGGCGAACACGGCGCTCGTGTTGGCGCTGCAGTTCCCGCAGGGCGGCGACCTGACGGCGGTAGGCGTGGGCCCTGGAATCGCCGCCGATGCCGATTATCCCGAGCAGGAGTGCGACATCTTCACGCTCGATGGCGGTACCATCTGGTTCGAATCGGTCTGCTCTCCCACGGACCCGACCTGCGAGCCCCTCGACTGGGGCTTCGTCCTCCTCATGGAACCGGTCCTCCCGGTGGAGTCCATCACCTGGTCGCAGGTGAAGAATCTCTTCAAGACGCCCTGAGGCCGGACGGACGCCTCCATGTGCCCAAGCTTCCTGCCGCGCCTCCTCGTGCCGAGCCTTTGCTGGGCGCTGGTGACCGCGGCGACGGCGGAACCGCGGCGCTTCCCGCTCGCTTCCCCGCTCCTGGGAACACCGGTCGAAGTTCCCCACGACACGACCTTCGCCTGCTTCGAATCCCCGCGTCTCGCCCCGGCCATCAACCCCGGCTGCTTCGTCACCTTCGACCCGCCGCAGCCAGGCGATTGCACCTCTCACGCCTCGCACTATCTCTTGCAGGCCATTCGCCCGAACCTCACGCTGCCGCATCGCCTCTTGGGCTTCGGCTTCCGCAGCAACGACGGGGCGACGATCTTCCCGGCCGCTGGGGCTCTCCTGGTCACGGGGAGCACGATTCCGCTGCCCGGACCGGCTGAGCTGGCGGCGCTGCAGGCTGGGCCAGTGCAGAGCGGCTCCGACACGAGCTGGGTGTTCGTGGATCTTTCGGCGGCGAACGTGGTGCTCCCCGCGGGTGGGGTGGCGGCACTCCTCGTCGTCCTTCGCTTTCCCGAGGGCGGACAGCTGCTCGGAGTGGGCAACGGACCGGGCATCGACGTGGACACGGAGGCTCCCGACCAGGACTGCGATTTCTTCAGCATCGACGGAGGCGAGACCTGGATGGCGCCGGCCTACGATCCCGCCGATCCGCTCTCGCCACCCCTCGACTGGGGGTTCGTCCTGCACCTGGAGCCGGTGCTCGCGGTGACGGCGCTCCCCTGGGGCCAGATCAAGTCCCTTTATCGGACGCCTTGAAGCTCCCGTTGCAGCCGTTCGACGCTGCAACACCGGCGTCCATCCTCCGGGTCGAAGCGACGAACGATCGACGCTCCCACTGCGGAGGGGCGCGCGAAGGTGTGTGCCAGTCGCATGCAGCTGTCACGCGAACGGTGCAGAGCCGAGCTCCCAGACGTGGAGGGATTCGTAGCGAGCTCCGCCGGGGCCGAGGTGGCTCTGCATCAGCGCCACCCGCGGGTGTCGCTGCGCCTCTACCGGGGGAAGTCGGGTGGCGACGAAGGCGGGGCCCGGTCCGCCCGAGGCTCCCGGAGGTGCGGTCTCGCGCACCCGGCCCAGGGTGAGATGGGCCTGAAAGGCTCGCCCTTCCCGTTCCCATCCGAGGCCCGCCATCGCCTCCTCCACTGCACCCACGATCTCGCCGAGCGCCGTTCCCGTGTCGTCGATGCCGACCCAAAGGACTCGCGGGTGTTTCGCGTTGGGGAAAGCACCAGTCGAACCGAGGCCGAGGACGGGGGCCTGACGCTCGCGGAGGGCGCTATCCAAGGCCCGAACGATCTCGGGCAGGCGCGACGACGGGACCTCGCCGAGGAACTTGAGGGTGAGATGAATCCCCTCGGGATGCACCCAGCGGACGCTTCCTGAGGTATCGGCCTTTTGCTGCCGGCGCTGGAAGGAAGCCAGGCTGTCGAGGAGCCCCGGCTCGAGGAGCAGGGCGACGAAGAGTCGCATCCTGGGATCCTACCCTCAAAGCCTCGAGAGCGCTTCGCTCCCTTGACAGGAGCAGAAAATATCCGTATACGTATATCCGTATGGATAAGGCTCCAGTGCTTGCGGGCCTGTTCCGGGCCCTCGCAGATCCCATCCGGCTCAAGCTCTTGAGGCTCCTCGAGGGCAATGAGCTCCGGGTGCAGGAGCTGGTGGAGATCCTGGGACTGGCCCAGCCCACGGTGTCGCGCCATCTGGGAGTCCTCTTCCGCTCCGGTCTCCTGCGCCGGCGCCGCGAGGGCGGCTGGACCTTCTATGGCCTGGATCGGGACGGCCCCGCACTCGGGGCAGGTGGTCTCGGTCAGGCAGTGCAGCATCGGCTGCGCGAGGGTGCGATCGCCAGCGAGGAGATGCAGCGGCTCGAGCGCTGCCTCGAGGCGCGGGCGGCGCGGAGCCGCGACTTCTACGCCCGCATGGCGCCGGAATGGGATGGCCTGCGTGCTGGGCTCGAAATCGAAGGCCTGCACCTGCGTCTCCTGGGCGGGGTGCTGCGGCGCACCCTCGACCTCGTCGACGCCGGCACCGGGACCGGGGCGCTTCTCCCGGTGCTGGCCGGAACAGCGCGGCGGCTCGTCGGGGTGGACCGCGCTCCGGAGATGCTCGCCCTGGCCCGGCGCCGGATCGCCGCGGCGGAGCTGGCATCGGTGCGACTCGTGTGCGCCGACATCGCCCGCATGCCGCTCCCGGATGCTTCCGTGGACGCGGTGTGCTCGGCTCTGGCATTGCACCACGCCCCGAGCCCGGCGGCGGTGCTGGAGGAATTCGCTCGCGTCGTGCGCCCTGGCGGCGCGGTGGTGGTGAGCGATCTCGTGGAGCACGGCGAGGAATGGATGCGCAGCGAGCTCGCCCATGCCTGGCTCGGCTTCCCGGAGCCGCAGGTGGAGCGCTGGTGCCGTGCTGCCGGCCTCGACTGCCTCGACGCCACCCGGCTCCAGCGGCGGCGCGCCGGCGCCGCGCGGCAGCTGCCTGATCTCTTCGTCCTTTGGGCGCGCCGGCCCGGGTTGCCGGAAGCGCGGGTGACGAACACAGAAGGTTCCTAAGTCTCGACCGCTGCAACGCTGAGGAGAAACGATGCAAACGAAGATCGCCAATCCGGCGCTCGCCGATCTCGGCCGGCGCCGCATCGAATGGGCCGAGTCCCGCATGCCCGTGCTCATGGCACTGCGCCGGCGCGCGCAGGAGAGCAAGCCGTTGCAGGGGATGCGCATCGCCGGCTGCTTGCACGTCACCAAGGAGACCGCGGTGCTGGTGCGCACGCTGCGCGCCGCCGGTGCCGAGCTGTCGTGGAGCGGCTGCAACCCGCTGTCGACGCAAGACGACGTGGCGGCGGCGCTGGCCGCCGAGGGCACCTCGATCTTCGCCTGGCACGGTATGAACACCGACGAGTTCTACTGGTGCATCCGCCAGACCCTGGGGCTGGAGCCCACCATGACCTTGGACGACGGCGCCGATCTCATCTTCACCGTGCACCACGAACGCAAGGACCTGGCGGCGAAGCTGCGCGGCGGCACCGAGGAGACCACCACGGGGGTGCAGCGGCTGCGGGCCATGGCCCGGGACGGAGCGCTCCTCTACCCGGTGATCGCGGTGAACGACGCGGAGACGAAGTGGGATTTCGACAACGTCTTCGGCACCGGCCAGTCGTCGGTCGACGGCATCCTGCGCGCCACCAGCATCCTGCTGGCGGGAAAGAACTTCGTCATCGCCGGCTTCGGCCACTGCGGGCGTGGCGTGGCGCTCCGCGCCCAGGGCATGGGGGCCCGGGTCATCGTCACCGAGGTGCGTCCCATCGCGGCGTTGAAGGCGGCACTCTCCGGCTTCAGCGTGCTCCCCATGGAGGAAGCGGCCCGCATCGGTGACGTCTTCATCACCGCCACCGGGATGAAGGACGTCATCCAGAAGCAGCACTTCGCGGTGATGAAGGATGGCGCCGTGGTCTGCAACACCGGGCACTACGACGTGGAGCTCAACCTGAAGGATCTGGCGGCGCTGGCCCGCAGCGTCCGCGAGGTGCGCCCGAACAACGAGGAGTACACCCTGCAGGACGGCCGGCGCATCTACGTGCTCGCCAAGGGACGCCTGGTGAACCTGGCTGCCGCCGAGGGCCATCCGTCGGAAGTGATGGACATGTCTTTCGCCAACCAGTTCCTCTCCATGGTGCGACTCGCCCGTGAAGGGACGGAGCTGGAGCACAAGGTGTATGATATTCCCGCGGCGCAGGACGAGGAGATCGCCCGCCTGAAGCTGGAAACCATGGGCATGGCGATCGATAGCCTGACGGCGGAGCAGGAGCGCTACGCCACGGACTACGCCGCGGGCACCTGAAGTGCAGCGGAGGGTGCGCATGCAGACAAGCGCACAGCAGGTTTTCCCGGTGCCGATGGCGTTGCGCGTCCTCGCCTTCGCCATCGACGCCGTGCTCACCGTGCTCGCCCTGGTGGCCCTGCGGCCGTGGCTCGGCAAGGTGCCGGTCACGGTGTGGAAGGAGACCTTCTTCTTCGGCTGCCTTGCCTGGCTGCTTCTCCGCTTCTTGCTCTTCGGCAAGACGCCGGGGACCTGGGTGCTCTGCCTGCGTCGGACTGGCCGCAGGTCGGCGCCAGCCCGGCGCGGGCAGGTGGGTTCCTACACGCCGAGCCGCGCCGGTCTGATGCTCCGCTTGAGCGCCACCAGCGTGGCACTCGTTGCGGCCCTCTGGGCCGCATCCATGCTTCGCCCCAGCATCGGCGGCAGCGACGCCGAGCAGCTCGCCTCCGTCCTGGTGCTGAACGACGCGCAGCTCCGTCATACCCTCGGCGAACCGGTACGCGTCGACATCCGCGGCGTGGCGCGCCGCGGCGAGCAGGCCGAGGCGGGCACGGCCACCTTCGCGCTCCGCCTGCGCGGGCAGCACTCCCGTCAGGACATGCGGGTACACGCGCGCCGGGTGCACGGCGCCTGGACCATCGAGGAGCTGAGCGACATCGAGGTCGCCCCTGCCAGCGTGACTGCGGAGGTGGCGGAGCGCTGACCCCGCCGTTGCGGCCCCTGGCGGCTTCCCCTATCTTCGAACGTTCTCGGGACGGCGCGGCGACGTGCCCCGCTGCGCCCGCCCAGCACCGCGCCATCTCTCTGGAGGAGTGACGATGAGCCAGCTCGTGGGGACCGCGACGGACACCAACTTCAAGGCCGAGGTCGAAGACGCCGACCTCCCCACCCTGGTGGATTTCTGGGCCACCTGGTGCAGCCCCTGTCGCGCCATTGCCCCGATCGTCGAGGACTTGGCGAAGGAATTCGCCGGCCGGCTCAAGGTCATGAAGATGGACGTGGACGCCAACCCGCAGGTGCCGATGCGCTTCAACATCACCGGCATCCCCACGGTGCTCTTGTTCAAGAACGGCAAGATCGTCGATCAAACGGTGGGTGCCGTGCCGAAGCGCCTCTTCGTCGACATGGTGGAAAAGCACCTGGGCTGAAGCCGCGGCCGCTTCAGGGCGATGGCGTCCCCGAGGCCGGCGTTCCGGGGGCTTGCGGTGCGGCGAACTTGTAGGTGAGGCGAACGGTGCCGGGCTCGGCGATGCCGGCCCGCGCCGCCGGGCGATACTTGGAATCCCGCGCCGCCGCGAGGGCCGGATCCTCGAAGATGCGCGCCGTCGAACTCTCCACCCGCACCCCCAACACTTCCCCCACCCGGCCCACTTCGACCGCCACGGTCACCTCGCCGGATTCGTTCGCCCCGGGTGGATACTGCGCCTGCACCTGCTCCAGCACCGCGGCAGGTTGGAGGTCGGCGTCCGCCGCGGCGCCCTGCTGCTGGCTCCGCTCCGGGGAGCGGAACTGGGTGGCCAAGCGGTTCTTCTCGTCTTGATCCAGGTTCTGCCCCAGCCTGGGCACCGTGTGCCGCAGGCGTTCCTCCCGTTGCAGCACCTGGTAGAAAGCGGTGCGGCCGCGCCACGGCCGTGGCCCGCTCCAGCCGCTGTCGGGAAGTGCGGCGATCTCCGCCTGGATGCGCGGTTCGAGCTCGTCGAGCGCATATTCGCGCCGGCTTTCTTCCACCCCGCTGATGCCGAGCTGCTTGAGCGCTTGCTCCAGGGGAACGCCTTGCTCGAGCAAACGCTGCAAGTGCGGGACGCGCGCCGGGTCACCCACCAGGATCTGCCGGCAATGCACCACCTCGACCACGTCGGTGCTGTCCACTTCACCGTGCACCAGCGGCGCTTCCACTCCCGCGCTCAAGGTGTCCAACGGCGTCGCCGGCAGCGGCAGCGGTGCTTCGCTGCCGGGCTCGTTCTCGAGCGGCCAGGGAGCGAGGGGATCGTCAGGGGGCTTCTGGCGCCCCACCCAAGGTTTGGCGGGAGAAGCCGGGTCCGGAGGTTTGTCCTGTGCCGCCGCGGCGGCGGCGAGAAGCGCCACCAGCACCGCGAGCCCGGAGGAGCCGCGCACCGCCGGTCACCTCGGGATGGCGAGCATGCGGTCCAGCGCCAGGCGCGCCTCGACGGCGATCTCCGGCGCGACCTGCACCGGCCAGCGCTGCTCGCCGTGTGGGATGCCTTCCAGCGTGCGCATCAGATCGATGGGATCGATGCGATACATGGTGCTGCACTGGCAAGCGAAGGGCGAGAGCGTGCGGAGGCGCTGTTCCGGGTGTTGCGCCGCCAAGCGCGCCACCAGGTTGTGCTCGGTGCCGATGACCCAGGAGGAGCCGGGCGGGCTCGCTTCCACCGTGCGGATGATGAAGTCCGTCGAGCCCACCAGATCCGCCTTCTCCACCACCGCGAAGCTGCACTCCGGGTGCACCAGGACGCGGACTTTCGGATCGGCCTGCCGCGCCAGTTCCACGTGCTCGGGCTGGAAGTTCATGTGCACGCTGCAGTGACCTTTCCAGAGCAGGATCCGGGCCCGGCGCAGCGCCTCGGCGCTGTGGCCGCCCCGCTCCTGGCTCTGATCCCAGAGCAGCATCTCGTCCAGACCGAGACCGAGCTGGAAGAAAGCGGTGTTGCGCCCCAAGTGCTGGTCGGGAAGGAAGAGGATCTTGTCACCCTGCTCGAGGGCCCAGCGCATCACGCCTAGGGCATTCGACGAGGTGCAGACGGCGCCTCCATGGCGGCCGGTGAAGGCCTTGATGGCGGCGGTAGAGTTCATGTAGGTCACGGGGACGAGGGTGGCGTCGCACACTTCCTGGAACTCTTCCCAGCAAGTCTCCACCTGATCGATGTCCGCCATGTCCGCCATGGAGCAGCCGGCGTTCCGGTCCGGCAGGAGCACCGTCACCTCCGGCGGTGTCAGCATGTCCGCCGTTTCCGCCATGAAGTGGACGCCGCAGAACACCACCCAGCGCACGCCGCGGGCCTCGGCCGCCTGTCGCGCCAGGGCGAAAGAGTCGCCGGTGCGATCGGCGAAGCGGATCACCGCGTCGCGCTGATAGTGGTGACCGAGGACGAGGAGCTCGCTGCCGAGGGCTTTCTTCGCCGCCGCGGTGCGCGCCGCGATCTCCTCCGGCGCCAGCGCCGTGACGCTGTCGTGCTCCTCCGCCACGGGCGCGAGCGGGAGCGTGCGGCTCGAGCTCATGCCACGCCTCCTTGGAGCGCGCCTGGCGCGTAGAGCGGCGAGGCGCCGCGCAGCCGCTGCACCACGGTCACGACCTTGCGCAGCACGTAGTCCACTTCTTCCTCGGTGTTGAAGCGCCCGAGGCCGAAGCGGAGCGAGCTCCGCCCCAGATCGTCGGGCACGCCGATGGCGCGGAGCACGTGAGAGGGTTCGCTGTTCTGGCTGTCGCAGGCCGCTCCGGGCGAGACCGCCACGTCGTTGAGCTGCATGAGCAGCGCTTCCCCCTGCACGCCGGCGAAGCTCAGGTTCAGGTTTCCGGGCAAGCGCGGCGCCAGGGCGCCGTTCAGCCGGACGTCGGGAAGCGCGCTCTGCAAACCTTGGCGCAAGCGCTCGCGCAGCTGGAGCAGGCGAGCGGCTTCGCTCTCGAGCTCCGCTTGGGCGCGCTCGCAGGCCTGGCCGAGGCCGACGATGCCGGGGACGTTCTGCGTTCCCGACCTAAGGCCGCGCTCCTGGCCGCCCCCCGGCGAAGCGGGAGCGAGACGCACCCCCCGGCGGCGGACGTACAGGGCTCCCACCCCCTTCGGGCCGTAGAGCTTGTGCGCCGAAAGCGCCAGGAGATCCACCTGCAGCTTCTCGACCGCGAGCGGCACCTTGCCCACCGCTTGGGCCGCGTCGGTGCAGAAGAGGATGCCGCGCGCGCGGGTGAGGGCCCCGATCGCCGCCAGCGGCTGCAGCGTGCCGATCTCGTTGTTCGCCGCCATGACGCAGACGAGCACGGTGTCGTCGCGCAGCGCTTCCTGGATGGCCTCGGGCGTCACGAGTCCGTCTGCACCCACGCCCACCACCGTCGTTTCCCAACCCTCGGCCTCGAGGGCCGCCAGCAGGCCGAGAACCGCCTTGTGCTCGATGGCGGTGGTCACCACGTGCCGGCCGCGCTCCCGGCGCGCCCCGAGGGCGCCGCGCAGCGCCAGGTGCAGCGATTCGGTGGCGCCGCTGGTGAAGACGATCTCCCGCGGCTCGGCGCCAAGGAGCGCCGCCACCTGGGACCGGGCCTGCTCCACCGCCCGCGCCGCCACCCAGCCGAAGGAATGGGAGCGGCTCGCGGCGTTGCCGAAGTGCTCCTTCAGATAGGGCAGCATGGCCTCCAGGACCGCCGGATCGAGCGGCGTGGTGGCGTGACAGTCCATGTAGATCGGCAGCTGCATGGGGCTCCCGGTTCGGCCGTCGGCCCAATATAACGTTTTCGCGGCCCCCTGTCGGCGGGGCCGGGGCGGCTGGGGGACAAGGGATTGGGGGCCTCGGCGTCAGTTGCCGAGGGGCACCACCCGCACCTCGCCGGTCCCGGCGGAAACGCGGACGGCGCGGGGATCGACGTGGTCCCCGGCGATGAGGGTGACGCTGCCGCCGCCGACGGCGTTCCCGCGACCGTTGAAGATGAGCTGGTCGTTGGTGAAGGTGGTGGCGGACATGGTGACGCCCTCGGGCAGCGCGTAGACTTCCACGGCCTCGCCGACGTCGGCGACGCCGTTGTCGTTGGCGTCGTCGATGAAGGCCATCTCGTTGTCGTCCGTGCGGTAGTCGAGCACGATCTGGTGGTTCCGCGCCCGCGCCCGCGCCCGGCCCTCGCGGCAGGCCGCGGACAGACGATCGCAGGCCGAAGACATGCGCTGCGACTCGCGGTAGGAGTTGAAGTTCGGGATCGAAGCCGCGAGCACGATGCCGATGATGACCACCCCGACCATGAGCTCGGGCAGCGAGAAGCCCCGGCGGTCCCCTGCGCGCATCACAGCTCCTTCCAGGAGATGACGATGTAGTCGAAGGCGAGCTCCAGAGCCAGCCGGATGGCGTCGCGGCTGTAGAGGACAGTCGGATTGCCGCCGCCGATGCCGTATTCGCTTTTGCCCTGACACATGATTGCGCCCAGGACCCAGGCGTTGCCGGTGATCTTGATGTCGCCCTCGACGTAGACGAGGCCGCGCCACCAGAAGCCGCCCGAGATGTCCAGGTCGCCCTTCACGTAGAGGAGCCCCTCGCCGCTCGTGCTGTTGAATTTCTCCCCGCCGGTGGCGTCGCCTGCGATGTAGGTGATGCCCTCGAGCGGGTTGCCGTCCCTGGACGAGGTGTGATCCGGATCGGCAAGGATCATGTCCACCACGTCCTGGGTGACGCCGAGCGCCTCGGCCAGGCTGTAGAAGGGATTGGTACTCACCGTGTCCATGGCCGCAGGCACCCCCTCGAGGTTGGTGGAGCCGCCCGTCAGCACTGGATCTCCGGTGGTCATCACCGCCGGCAGATCGTCGTAGCCCTCGTCGAAAGCCGAGCACGGCGGGACCGACTCCAGATTCGAGTTCTCCGGCGTGTCGATCCGGTGGTTGTGGCCGCAGACGTTCACGGTGCCTCGCAGGTCGGCGCCGGTGTTGCAGTTGAGCGCGGCGAGGAGGTTGGGGGTGAAGGGAAAGCGGGTCACCTCGACCCGCAGCCGGCGTCTGGCCTCGGTGGAGTGCCCCGCCACCTCGATGACCTCGATCACCGAGCCCTCGGTGGTGTTCTCCGGCGGGATGCGGCTGGCGTCGTAGCGCACGATCTCACCGGCGTCGCGCACGCTGTCGCCGTTCAGATCGCGCCACTTGTGCCGGATGGTGACAAGCTGGCCCTCGCGTAGGTAGTCGAGCGGATTGCTGGCGAGATCCTGCACCGTGGGCGTGAAGCCGGCGTTGGGGTTGGCCGAGGTCGGCGTGGCGCCCCCGGGGGCATAGACGTCCACCTCCCAATCCGGGTCGAGGCCGGGGACGGTGTCCCGGATGCAGGCGTCGAAGGTCTCGCTGTTCACGGTGACATCGGTGCCTGGGCGCAGCGACAGCCGGTTGAGCGCCTCCTGCACCCCCGCCTCGGCGGCGAACTGCGCCTGCGTGCCGCGCCGGTCCTGGCCGGAAACCTTGAGGTCGCCGCCGGCGGTGTAGATGAGCGCCGCGCCTACGAAGCCGAGCGCGAGGAGCAGGGCCAGAGCCAGGACCAGAGCCGCGCCGCGCTCGCTGTGACGTGCCCGCACCATCGTCCTCACTCCTTCCGCGCAGCTAGAGCGCCTGTCGCTCGTTGAAGAAGACCACGACCTTGCCGGTGGACACCGAGGTCCGCGAGCCCACCGCCAAGTCCGGGGCGCTGTCCTTGTTGAAGTCGGCGGACACCATGGTGACGATCTCGCCGACGCTGGAGCTGGAGATCACCGTGCCCTTTTCCGGCAGGAAGCCGTAGGCCCGGTACAGCACCACCGCTCCGGTGTAAGCCGTGCCGGTGCGGGTGCCGACGAAGAGGTCCGGGAAAACGTCATTGTCCACCTTGGCGGCGCTCAGCGTGAGCGGCGCGCCACCCGGATTCACTTGATCGTCGGGGCTGACGCTGGGGCCGCCGGTGCCGAGGCCGAAGCGGTAGCCGCCGCGGTTGTGCCAGACCTGCACGTTGCCGGCGGTGGAGCTGGTGGAAGTGGCGACGACGATGTCCGTGTCGTTGTTGCCGTCTTCCTTCATGTCCAGCGCCAGCACGTCGCTGATGCTGCCGGAGATCGTCAAGCGGTCCACGGCAGTGTAATACTGCAGCTCGATCGGCACGATGATGGCGCCGCCACCACCTTGCAGGCTGTCCTGGAAGGCGGCGCCGTGCACTAGCAGATAGACATGGCTCACGGAGCTGCTGGCACGGCAGCCGACGACGATGTCGTCGACGCCGTCGCCGCTGAAGTCGTGCGCCGCCAGGGTCACGACCTCGCCCAGCGCTTCGCTCACCGGTGTGCCGCCGGAGTACATGAGGAAGCTGGTGTAGATGTCCGTGTCGGACCTCTGGAAGCTGGCGCCGCCCCGGCCGTGCCAGATTTCCACACGGCCGGTGCCGAAGCCCGAGGTGGTGCCGACGGCGAGGTCCGGATAGGCGTCGTCATCGAACTTGCCGGAGACGACGTCGTTCACCGACATGGCCAGAGCGGCGGTGTAGCGCTGCGTCGGTGCCGTCGGCAACCTGCCGGCGTTCGTTCCCGTCTGCGTGATCCACACCGCCAGGTTGGAGGTGGCGGTGCCGAGGCCGGTGACCAGGTCCATGGCACCATCGTTGTTGAGATCCCGCGCCACCACGGCGTTCACGTCCGCCGCCACCACACGCTGGTACGACGGGGTCTGGCTGAAGATGGCCGAGTTGGGCGTGCTCGAGGTCTTGCGCTCGTTCCACCAGGTGAGGATGTCGTTGGTGCCGCCCACGTAGTGGGTCCCCAGGACCATGTCGAAGTCGCCCCGGTTGTCCTCTTTCATGTCGCCAGCGTTGATGGACAGGGCCCGCTCGGTCTCGGAGAGGACGATCTCCTGGAAGCTGACGTCTTGCTGGGCGATGTCGCCGAACTCGACGTTTACCGTCTGGTTTTCCACCACGTCCACGTCGACGGTGTTCACCGTGGACGAGGTGTGGGCGGGCGGATCGGCCTCGGTGACCTGGTGCGCGCCCACCTCGGCGACGAAGTGGAAGTTGCCGCTGGCGTCGGTGGTGGTGACGTCGGCGTCGTCCAGCGTGATGCTGACGTTGGCGATGCCGTTCTCTTTGTTGTCCCGGACGCCGTCGTTGTCCGCGTCCAGGTAGACGATGCCGGCGATCTCGCCGGAGGCGCGGAGCGGGTAGTCGCCGAAGTCGACCTGCACGGAGTCGCCATCCGCCGCCAGGTTCACCTCGACGATATTGGGCGTGCTCGAGGCGTAGCCCACCGAGTCCACCTCGGTGATCGTGTAGTTGCCGACACTCACCGCGAAGGAGAAAGCCCCGAGGGTATCGGTCTGCACCGTGGCCCCGGTGTCGAGGAAGACGCGGATCCCCGCCATCCCCCAGTCCTGGCCGCTGTCGAATTGACCGTTGCGGCCCTGGTCGTGATAGACCAAGCCGTGGATGAAGCCGGTGCCGCCCTGGGAAACGTCGCCGAAGTTGAGCTCCACGTAGTCCCCCGGGATCGGCACAATGGCCACCGTGTTCGGCGTCGTGCTCACGTAGCCAACGCGGTCGATTTCGGTGATGGAGTAGTTGCCCGGGGGGAGGACGAACTGGTAGCGCCCGTCGGCGCCGGTCTTGGTGGCGTTGCCGTTGCTGCAGCGCACCACGACGCCGCCCAGGGGGACCTCGGCCTGCTCCCGCGTGCCGTTCTGGTTGTAGTCGTGGAAGACGACGCCGATGACTCGGGCCGCCGTCGTCTGCCGGTTGCGGAAGCTCACCGAGGACTCCAGGACGTTCCACTCGGCCTGCTTGCGCGGGTGCAGCCCCTCGGTGGTGGCGGTGACGTCGACGCGCTCGATGAGGGCGAGGTCGTTGGCCGGCACCGGGTCGAGAGCGGCGATCTCGGTCTGCGAGAGCTGGCCGTTGGCGTCGGTGTCGCCGTGCAGGACCGCCGGCGTATCCGTGTCGTTGTCGTCGTCCACCCAGTAGCGGAAGAGCGGCTGCGGCACCATGCCGTCCTCGTCGGCGGCGGGGCCGCGGAGCACCGCCAAACCTGTGTTGGTCACCGTGTTGGCGGCGCCGTCGCTGCCGTAGACGAAGGCTTTGAGCACCAGATCGTTGGGCGTGTCCGAGTCCTCTTCCTCGTCGTCAGCGGCGTCACCGCTGGAAACGCTGCCGTCGCGGTTCGAATCCACCGTGAGCAGGATGGTCTCGGCGCCGGTCTCGAAAGCGCGGGGCGGCGTGTAGCTGGTGCTCCCGTCGAGGGTGACCGAGCCATTCTCCAGGTCTGGATCGAGGGCCGCCGGCGCCGCGGCGGCGTCGTCGTTTTCCAGCGGGAAGAGGTTGGCGTTGAGGCCGACGCTCCAGGGCCCGGCGTAGACGAAGCGGTTCTGGCCGCGGGACATATCGGCCTGAGAGCCGGCGGAGCGCAGGATGCGCGTGACTTCGTCCAGGGCCACCCGGGCGTTGTCCGTCCCGGAGACGCGACCGCGCTCGTGGTGCAGCTGCGTTCCCATCTGGCTGGTGACCAGCATCGTCGCGAGCAAGGCCACGCCGACGACCATGGTCGACACCAGGAACTCGTAGAGAGTGAAACCGTGTTCGCTTCGTGCCTTTTTCATGGTCATGCCCTCGTCAGAAGTAGGTCACCAGTGTCGTGACGCTGTCACTGCTCGAAGTCACCACACGCACCTGGACCTCGACCTTGCGCATCCCGTCGATGGGGTCGTCTTCGATGACATCCCAGGAACGAGTGAAAGCGCCCTCGATGGGGTTGTTCGGATCGTCGTGGGTGCCGGCACCGAGATCGGCGTGGAGCTTCGGCAGGCTGCGGAGTTCTTCCACCTTGGCCTGCGCCAGCGCGTTCGCCCGGCTCATCACCCGGGCGCGGGTGGCGTACTGGGAGGCTCGCGGCGCCAGCTGCATGAGCATGATGGTGCCGATGCCGAAGATCGTCAGCGCCACCAACGCCTCGACCATGGTGAAACCGGCGCGACGCCCCTCGTGTGCGATCTTTTTCGGCATCTCGAACCTCGTTTCGTCCGTCTCCGACGCGACGCTCCACGCCGCACCACGGCATCGGCACCGCATCGCTCCGCCTCCACGCACGTCCCGTGCCCGCTGCACCAGGGCCACCCTCGCGAGGGCACCGCCGCTCCAGAACGGCAACCCTGGATATGCCGCACCGCGTCTGGATCGGCGCGGCGCGCCGCTACGGGCACTTTCCGCGCCGCTTGGGGCGGCACGCCGCCTTGCGGGCTCCGCTTTTGCGCGATAGCGTGCAATGTGCGCAATATGGCCGCGGCGACGCTCGCGCACGCTGGGCGGCGCCGCGAGTCCGGAGGGCCGGCATGGATCTCAGCTTGCATCTCGTGCGCCACTTGCGGCCCGCCGTGGAGCGCCGCTCCCGCCGCACCCCCATGCGCCGCTCTGCCAACCCGACGCACCTCGGCGTGGAGCGTCTCTACTTCAAGCTCGAGTGCGCCCAGGTGACCGGGTCCTTCAAGGTGCGCGGCCCCTTGGGGCTGCGAGCGGTCTGCCACGATCCCCGGGAGTGGGTGACCGCTTCGGCGGGGAACCACGGTCTCGGCATGGCCTACGCCCTGCACGGACTCGGCCGCCCGCCGCGGCTCTTCGTCCCTAGGTCGAGCCCGCAGGTGAAGCGAGACGCCATCGCCGCGCTGGGGGCGGCGATCACCGTCGTGGACACGGAGAGCTTCGACGCCGCCGAAGCCGAAGCGAGGCGCTGGGCGGCGTCCACCGGCGCTCTCTACGTCTCCTTCGACGATCCGGCGATCATGGCGGGGAATGGCGGCACGCTCGGTCTCGAGATCCTGGAGCAACTCCCCGAGCTGGCGAGCCTGCTGGTGCCGGTCGGCGGCGGCGGCCTCATCGCCGGGCTCGGGTGCGTGATCAAAGCGCTGCGCCCGCAGGTGCGCCTCGTCGGGGTGCAATCCGAAGCCACACCGGCCATGTTCGAATCCCGCCGCCGTGGCCAGGTGCTGCTCCAGCACCACGGGCCGCCGACGCTGGCCGACGGCTTGGAAGGCGGTGCCGGGGCGCAGAGCTTCCCGTACGTGCAGCGCTGGGTCGACGACATCCGTCTGGTTTCCGAAGCGCGCCTCGCGGAGAGCATGGGCTGGTTGTGGCACCAGGAAGGGTTGCGCGTGGAGGGCTCGGCCGCCGTGGGCGTGGCGGCGCTCCTCGACGGCCTGCGCCTGCCGGAGCCGGTGTGCGTGGTGCTCACCGGACGCAACGTGGACGAGGACACCTGGAAGCGGGCGGTGCAGCCCTGATCATTCCCGGCGCTCGTAGACGATCTCTCCACCCACGACGGTCAGCATGGCGCGCGCCTGCAGCAATTCCCGTGGCTCGACGCGGAGCAGGTCGCGGTCGAAGACGCTGAGATCGGCGCGCTTGCCGGTCTCCAGCGTGCCGCCTTCGCTCTCGGTGAAGGAGGCGTATGCCGCCCAGGCGGTGAAAGCGCGGAGCGCTTCGGAACGGCTCAGGCGCTGCTCGGCGTGCCAGCCACCGGCGGGAGCGCCGCTCGTGTCCTCACGGGTGACGGCGGCGTACAAGCCGAGGAGCGGATCCAGGGATTCCACCGGCGCATCCGAGCCAGCGACGATCATCGCACCGGTGGCGCGGAGCGACCTCCAGGCGTAGGCGCCCTTTTCGCGCTCCGGGCCGAGCCGCGCTCCCGCCCAGGGCATGTCGGAGGTGCAGTGCGTCGGCTGCATCGACGGCAGGACGCCTAAGCCCGCGAAGCGCGGGATGTCGGCCGGCGCCAGCACCTGCGCATGCTCTACCCGGTGGCGGCAGTCGGGGCGGGGCAGCTCGCGTTGCAACGTTTCATAGGTGTCGAGCACCATGCGGTTGGCGGCATCGCCGATGGCGTGCGTCGCCAGCTGCAACCCCGCCGCGTGCAGCGGCCGCGCCAGCTCGAGGAACGCCGCGGCGTCGTGCTGCGGCAGGCCGAGCGTTCCGGGCTCGTCGCTGTAAGGCGCGAGCAACGCCGCGCCGCGGGAACCGAGGGCGCCGTCGGCGTAGAGCTTGACCGCGCGCAACGCCAAGTGCCCGCTCGGATCGAAGGGATGCCCGCCATCCCGGCAGAGGAGCTGGAGGAGCGAGTCCGTCGCCGAGCCCGGCTCCGGCGTGCCGTCGAGGAGCGCGTAGACACGCAAGCGCAGCTCGCCTTGTTCCAGCAGCAAGCGGTAGTCGTCGAAATCCTCTGCCTGGATGCCCGCATCGTGGAGCCCGGTGAGACCGAGAGCGGCGGCGTGCGCGAGCGCCAGACGCAAGCGTCGTTGACGCTCCGCCGGGTCTGGCGCCGGGATCTTCGGGGTGACGAGATCCATGGCCCGGTCCACCAGCACACCGGTCGGTTTCCCGTCGGCGCGCCGCAGGATGCGCCCACCCGCAGGGTCCCGCGTGGCGGCGTCGATACCGGCCAAGCGCAAAGCCGTGGCGTTGAGCAGCGCCGCATGGCCGTCCACCCGCCGCAGGTAGACCGGGTGATCGGGCACGGCGCCGGAGAGCTTTTCGTGCTCCGGGAAGGCTGTGTCCGGCCAGTCGTTCTGATCCCAGCCGCGACCTTGGACCCACTCCCCCGCCGGCAGCGCCGCGGCGCCGCTCTGAACGCGCTCGATCACCTCGTCGTAGCTCCGCGTGCCCACCAGATCCACCTGGCTCAGCGCCCGCCCCAGACCTTGTACGTGCACGTGCGCATCCACGAGACCCGGCACCGCGGTGCGCCCGCCGAGATCCACCACCTGGGTCGCGTCTCCCACGTAACGCCCCATGGCTTGGGCCGAGCCCGCAGCGACGATGCGGCCGTCGCGGACGGCGAGGGCAGAAACGTGCGGCTCGTTCTCGACGCGCTCCGGGGCGGGGCCGGCGAGCGTATAGATGTTCCCGTTCGTGAACACCTGCGTCGCCGGCGCCGGTCGTTCGGCGCAAGCGGCGGCGAGCAGGGTGACCACGACCCCAGCGAACGCAGTGGCTCTCGCTTGCATGCATGCCTCCGGGAGAAACGCCGGTGTATTCTCCGCTGCCGGCCCGCCCGGTGACAACGCGCGAATGCGGCCGCGGCGCCGGCCCGCCGAGAGGGCGCCGTCTCGAGGAGACAGCGCGGGGAGGCAGCGAGGGTGGACGAAGGCACGCTCCGACGGGCGCGACGGAATCTGCTCCGCTGGTACCGGCGGCGCCAGCGCGACCTCCCCTGGCGCCGGACTCAGGATCCCTACGCGATCTGGGTGTCGGAGATCATGCTGCAGCAGACGCGGGTCGAAGTGGTGGTGCCGTACTACGAGCGCTTTTTGGCCCGCTATCCCGATGTCGCCCGGCTCGCCGCCGCCCCCCTCGATGCGGTGCTCCAATCCTGGTCGGGCCTCGGCTACTACGGTCGTGCCCGCCGGCTCCACGCCGCCGCCCGGCGTGTGGTCGCGGCACACGGGGGCGAGCTCCCGGACGACATGGCGGCGCTACGCCGGCTCCCCGGGATCGGCCGGTACACCGCGGGCGCCATCGCGAGCATCGCTTTCGACAGTCCCGAACCTTGCCTCGACGGCAACGCTGCCCGCGTCCTGGCGCGCTTTTCCCTGGAACGCACGCCGGTGGAAGCGGCGCCGGCGCAGAAAAGGTTGTGGGAGCTCGCGGCCGCCTGGGCCCGGGGCTCGAGCCCGGGAGAAGCGAACCAATCCTTGATGGAGCTGGGCGCGGTCCTCTGCACCAAGGCGGCGCCGCGTTGTGCCGACTGTCCGCTGGCGTCGGCGTGCAGGGCCCGCGCCCGCGGTCTCGCCGCCGCGCTCCCCCGCTCCCGCCCTCGACCTCCACGCCTGGTCGTGCACCTGGGCGCGGCGCTGTTGCGGCAGCGAGCCAAGCTCCTCCTCGTCCGCCGGAGCAGCGGCCGCTTGCTGCGCGATTGGTGGGAGCTCCCGACCGGCAGGCTCGAGGCAAGGGACGGCGCTACCGCGTTCCGCCACCAGGTCACGGCGCGCGGCGGCATCGAAGTTCGCTCCTGGCGGCGGCAGCCGTCCGGCTTCCGCCACGCCATCCTCTCGCACCGGCTGGAGGTCGAGCTCTTCGCCGGCACCGCCGCCGGGTCGCCCCTTGCGTCGCCTCCTTCACGGCGCGCCGCCACCGCCGCGACACCTCTCGCCAACCTCGAGCTCCCCTCTCTCGACTGGCGCTGGGTCGACCGGGAGCGCTGCCGGAGCTTGCCGCTCACGACGCTGACGCGGAAGGCGCTGCGTACCGCCGCGCGCTTCGATGCCCGCTGGCTAGAGTACGTGCACGAAAGCGTAGGCCAGGACTCCGCCCGCGAGCGGCGTCGCCACCCACCCGAGCAGCACGTGTAGGAAGGCGCGCCGGCCGAGGGTGCGCACGCCCTTGGCGAGACCGATGCCGAGGGCGCCGCCCGCCAGCGCTTGCGACATGGACACCGGCAAGCCCCAGAGGGCGAAGAGGTGCACGGTGAGCGCTTGCGCCAGCATGACGACGAGCGCCGTCGGCGGTTCGAAACGCACCAGCTTGTCGCCCACGAGATCGACGAGACGCCAGCCGAAGCTGGCGATGCCGAGAGCGATGCTGCCGCCGGCAAGCGCCGCCCCGGGAAAGGGGGCGAGCACACCGCTCGCCACCACCACGCCGCTCACGTTGGCGGCGTTGTTGGCCCCGAGGGCGAAAGCACACCAGGCCCCGAGAGCGACGAGCGCGGTCCGCACCAGCGGATCGAGCTGGAGGAAGCCGGCGTGCCGCCGCCGACCGAGACGGCTCAAGAGGGCGGCGCCGGCGAAGCCCAAGAAAGCAGCGACGAGCGGCGTCAGCACCCATCCCTGCAGAATGCGCCCGAGAGCGGCTGCGTCCAGCGCCACGCCGCGTCCCCAGGCTCCGCCCACGATCGCTCCCACCACCGCCTGCGAACTGCTCGATGGCAAGCGGAGGACGACGAGGACGGTCATCGAAAGCGCCGCGGCGGCGGTGATCGCGAGGGCGCTCCGCGGCGTCTGCTGGCTCAGCGTGCCGACGGTATGCAGGGTGCGGGCGCTTCCCATGCAGGCGCCGAGGACGACGAAGACCATGGCCACCACGAGGGCGGTGCGATAGCGCACCGCCCGGCTCGCCACCGCGGGACCGTAGATGCTGGCGGCATCGTTGGCACCCAGCGCCCAGCCCAGGAACAGGGCCCCCAGCACTCCCCCCAAGCACGAGCCTCCCTGGCGCGGCGCTTCAGAAGCGGCGTTTCACCGCCATGCGCACCACCATGTCCGCCACTTCCTCGGCCTGATCGGAAAGCATGCCGAGGGCCTGGACGAGATCACGGAGGTGCAGCTTGTGGGCGCGCTCCACCTCGAGGTCGAAGATCCGCCGCAGCAGCCGGCGCTCCCGCGTGTCGCACTGGCTTTCCAGCTGGTCCACCTCGTTCGCCAAGGTCTGCACTTTGTCCAGGTCGGCCAGCAACAGTCGCACGGTTTCGGCCATGGCGGCGCAAGCTTCGAGATTCTTGAGCAGGAAGGAGTGCAGCTCGTCGCGCAGCGGCGGCGGCACCTCCAGCTCCTGGAGGGAGAAGAACTCCACGATGTTCTCGGCGCTGTTGGAGATGCGGTCGAGGGCCTCGAGGAGTACCAGCAGATCGGCGCGGGATTCGGGCAGCAGGCGGCCGGCGTAGAGCTCGAGCTCCAGGGCACGCCGCATGTCGTCGGCCTGTGACTCCAGCGGGTGCACCGGGTTGGAGAGATCGGCGAGGCGTGCGCGCGACCCATCCAGACAACTCGGGAAGGTTTCCTTCAGGCTGCCGAGGGCATGCATCACCTGGGCGACGTAGGCGTCGAGCTTCTCCTGCAGGCGCTTCTCGCTCCGCCACAGCCGGAACATGCACCCTCCTGGCGGCCTAACGCAGCGCTTCCTCCAGCGCCGTGCGCGCGTCGGTCTGCGCGTCCCGGTACTTGACGATCACCGGGGTGTAGAGCCCGAGGCCCGCGGCGGCGGCGAAGTCGCCGCGCAGCGCCCGGCTGCCGGGGACGACGACGGCGCCCTCGGGGATCTCGAGACCGCTGCCCGGCTGGGGCCGGATGATCTGTTGCCGCGGCAGGTCGTAGACCGGCGTCGAGGCGGTGAGGATGACGCCAGCGCCGAGGACGGCACGTCGGCGCACCAGCGTGCCCTCGTACACGCCGCAATTGCCCCCCACGAGCACGCCGTCTTCCAGGATCACCGGCCGCGCCCCCGGCGGCTCGAGGACGCCGCCGATCTGCGCCGCCGCCGACAGGTGCACGAAGCGCCCTACCTGAGCACAGGAGCCGACGAGAGCATGGGAGTCCACCATGCTGCCTTCTTCCACCCGGGCGCCGACGTTGACGTAGGCCGGCGGCATGATCACCACGTCGGGTCCGAGGTGGACGCCGCGGCGGACGCTGCTGCCGCCGGGCACGAGGCGGAGGCGGCGCCCCACACCGTCCAAGCTCTGGGTCGGCAGATTGTGCTTGTCGAAGAAGGGCAGGCGCGGGTGCACCGACATGTCCACGATCTTTCCGGCGCGAAAGCCGACCAAGATTCCCGCTTTCACCCAAGCCTGCACGAGCCAGGTGCCGTCCGGCGCCGGCGCCGCCGCCCGCACCGTTCCCGCCTCCAGGGCGGCGAGCAGAGCCTCGAAGGCCGCCGCCACTTCCGGGGCGGCGACATCGCGCTGGCCCTCGTAGGCCTCGAGCAGGATGCGGCGTGTCTCTTCCATCATTTCCCTTCCCGGATTCTTTCAGGGCATGGCGCGCAAATGCAGGGCGGCGCGGCGGTAGAGCTGTACGGCGGCGCGTAGCTCGTTCTTGGAAAGTCGCTCCTCCGCACCATGCGCCACCAGGATGGAGCCGGGGCCGCAGAGGAGCTTCTGGCCAAAGTGCTGGAGATGCGCCACATCGGTGTTGAAGGCCACCACGGTTTCCGGCGCGCCGGGCAGCACCATGAGCTGCTGCGGTTCGTTCGCCGTCTCCACGCTCCACTCTGCCGGGAGGCGGGAGCGGGCGCACAAGGCCTCCAGGCGCTGCCGCACCGCGGCGACGCTGTCGACGACGCGCACGTGGATCTCCGCCTCGGCGCGAGCGGGAACGACGTTCGCCGCCACCCCGCCGCGGAGGACGCCGATGTTGGCGCTGCCGCGCCCGAGCTCCGGATCCTCGCCCCAGTCGGCGGCGTCGATCGCTTGCAAGAGCTCGAGCAGAGCCAGCACCGCCGAGCGACCCTGCTCCGGATACCCAGAGTGCGCCGCCGTGCCCTGCAGGCGCAACGTGAACTTGAGGCCGCCCTTCTGGGCGCGGGCGAAGCGCGAGTCCGTCGGTTCGCCGACGAGGGTGTAGCGCACCGAGCCGAGCTCGAGGGTGGCGTTGGCGTGCTTGGCGCCGATCGAGTCGGTCTCTTCACCGACCACGAAGAGCAGACCCAGGTCGCGCACGCCTTCCTGCACCAGCGTCGCTGCCGCCACCGTCATCGCCGCCAGGATGCCTTTGGCATCGCACGACCCGCGACCATAGAGCCAGTCGCCGTCCTCGCGCGCCGGGAAGTAGGGCGGCACGGTGTCGAGATGGGTGCAAAAGAGAACGCGCGGCGGTTCCAAAGTGGCGAGAACGTTGGCCCGCCCGGGCGCTACGGCCAAGAGCTGGACGGCGAAGCCCGCCTCGCGCAGCACCGCGGCGCTGGCCTCGGCCATCGGGCCCTCCTCCCCGGTCAAGGAGGGGATGTCGACGAAGCGGCGCGCCAGGGCCACAGGATCCACGTCAACCGTCCACGATCTCGAGGCGCACGCGCCGGAAGTTCTTGCCCTTGCTCTTGACCTCGACGACGCGGACGGCGCCGATCTCGCTGCTGTTGCCGACATGCGTGCCGCCGTCGGCCTGTAGATCGAGACCCATGATGTGCACGGTGCGGATGATCCGGATGTCCGCCGGCAGCAGGTTCACTTTGGTGCGGATGAGGTCGGGGATGCGGAGCGCCTCGTCGCGCGGCAGGAGGCGCACCTCCACCGGACGGGCGGCGCGGATCTCGGCGGCGATCGCGGCTTCGAGGCGGGCGGCGAAATCAGCCGGCAGCGCTCCCAGTTCGAAATCGAGGCGGCCGCGCAACGGCTCCATGCCGCCCCCGGTCACCGGCGCCCCGTAGTCGCGCCAGATGATCGCGCTCAGCACGTGCAACGCCGTGTGCGTGCGCATCAGCTGGTGCCGGCGCTCCCAATCCAGGCTGCCACGCACCACCGTGCCGGCCGCGAGCGGCGGCCCGGGCACGGTGTGCCACACCTTCTCGCCCTCGCGCTCCACACGGGTCACGGCGCGGCGCTCGGAACCGAGATCGAACCAACCGAGGTCGTGGGGTTGCCCGCCTCCGGTGGGATAGAAAGCGGTGCGGTCGAGTTCCACGCGCTCTCCCTCGCTCGCCACGACGGTGGCATCGAAGACTCTGAGCATGGCATCCGTCTGGTAGAGCAGCTCGGTCATCGAGGAGCTCCTTCCTGCCCCATGGGCGCCCAAGCATGCACTGGCAGACGGGCCTGGGGAAAGGCCACACACCGTCCCGCCGTCCCACCGACCCTCCGCCTCCGTGGCATCGCCGTTGCTTCCCCTACGGGTACGCGAGGTTTCGAATCGGTGCGCCCAAGAGCACCGCGGTGAGAGGCGGAGGGAGCCTGCCTCGCCGCCTCGATTCGTTGCAGGGAGCAAGGATGCGACTCCGGCCCAGCATGCTGCACTTGTGTCTGGCGTGGTGCGCCCTGAGCGCGAGCCTGCCTGGAGCGCCGGCCGCGAGCGAGGGCCTGCGCACCGAATGCGGCGAGGTGCGCCTGCGCCGCTTGGCGATCGGCAAGTCCTACTCCGTCTGGCGACTGGCGGAGTCACCCCTGGTGTTCCAGAACCTGGGGAACGTGACCTTGGAGGTGCGGGTCGAGATCGTCGTGCCCTCGCACCACGATCTGCGTCCAGGAGCCCAACCGCTCCCGGACCGGCGCTGGGTGAGCTTGGAGCGGGCCCATTTCCGCTTGCCGCCGCATGCGGAGAAACGCACCGACGTCCGCCTCACCTTGCCCTACGAGCCCGATCTCGCCGGCAAGACCTTCCAGGTCGAATTCTGGAGCAACGCCGTGGACGCCCGCGGTCGCCGCTCCCGCGCTCGCGTGCATCGGCTGCTGTTCACGGTGGCAATGGACTACCGGGACGACACGGAGGCGCAGTTCTCCTCCCGATCGGGACGCTGAGGCGCGAACCGCGGCAGGTGATGCCAGGCAGCCGGAGGCCCATGCGACAGCCACAGGTCCGCAGCATCACGAGCCTGTGCGCCGCCGGGGTTTTCCTCTGCAGCGCGGTGCAGGCCGGCGAGCCCGGCTCCGCCGCGGTGGGTCTGGGCCTGGAGGCAGCGCTCGGCGCCGGCGCCGTGGCGCGCGTGGATCCCGCCGCCGCGCTCTTCGAGAACCCCGGGCGCCTGGCGCTGCTGCGGCGGCCGGAAGCTTGGTCGAGCGCCACGGCGAGCGACGGTCAGGACACCGGTCGACTCGCCTTCACGGCCCCACTCCTCGCCGGTCCGGTGCTCGGCCTCGGTGTTTCCCGTCTCGGCGCTGCGGCTTTCGGCGCGCCACGCGAGCTCGTGCATCTCGCCGGAGCCCAGACGCTCGGCGCCGGCGCCGCCGCCGGTGCGGCTCTCACCTTGCAATCCCAAACGGAGGCAGGGGCTGTGCAGACGAGCTTCGGTCTGGATCTGGGGCTGCACTGGGGCCTCGCGGATCGCTTCGCTGCCGGGGTGGTGCTAGCGAACGCGGTGGAACCGCGCCTCGCCGGCAGCGCCAGCGCCCGCGAGTGGCGGGCGGCGGCGGCGTGGACGCAGCCCCTGGCCTCGTACTGGAGCGCCGGGCTCTGCGCTGGTGTCCAAGCCCCCGAGTCGGCACGGCGGGAGCTGGCGGCAGCTGCAACGCTTCGCCGCGGCAGGATGGAGGTCGCCGCCGGCATGCATGCCGGAGACTGGCGCTACGGCGCGAGTCTCGCCCTGGGCGCCTGGCGACTCGGTTACTCCCACGCGGGGGAGGCGGTGCACGAAGTGGCGGTGCAGCTCCGCTTCGGCCCGAGCCGGGACGAACGCCGGCTGCGGCAGCAACGGCAAAGCGAGCTCGAGATGGCCGGGCGCGTGCACGACCTGGTGGGAAGTGGCGAACGCCTGCGCCTCGTGGCCTTGACCGAGGCGGCGGATTCGGCTTTCGCCGCGGGTCGCTTCACCACCGCCACCGATCTCTATGCCGCCGCCGCGGCGCTGGCGCCGGGGGAGTCGCGGGCCGAGGACGGCTTGCGCCGCGCCCGCAACGCTTCCTGGGTGCGGGAAGCGGACAGCCTGCAAGCGCGCCGCGATGACACCGGCGCCCTGTTCGCTTTGCAACAAGCGCTGCGCCATCTCCCCGAGGACAGCACCAGCGCGCGCCGGCTGCAAGAGCTGCGGCAAGCGAGCGCGAACTCGCGCAGCACTGCCGACGCTGCAGCCCGGCGCTTCGCCACCGGCGAACAGGCTTTCGCGCAGCAGCGCTACCTCGATGCGGCGCGGGCCTTCGAGGCCGTGCTTCGTCTGCGGCCGGACCATCCACAGGCGAAGCAGAGACTGCAGCAGGCGCGGAACGCCCACGAGCTCTGGCGGCGCGGCATCTTGCAGAACGCGCGGCAGCGCTTGGAGAGCGGCGACTTCGCTGGCGCCGCGGCGCAGACCCAGCGTGTCCTCGACCTGGAGCCGCGGGAGAACGAAGCCCGCAAGCTCCTGGCCCGGATCGAGCGCCATGCCCAAGCGGCCAGCGCCGCCGCGCCGGCGGCGGCAGGGCGGAGCGAAGACGCCGCCCCGGTGCCGCCCGAAGTCGCCGGGCGCTACGACGAGGGCATGCGCCTCTACCGCGCCGGCGATCTCGTCGGCGCCATGCTCGCCTGGGAAGAGGTGTCGCGCCTGGCGCCGCACTACCAGGAAGTGGACGGCAACCTCTTGCGCGTCTATCGAGTCACCGGCCTGGAGAGCTACACCGAAGGCAGGCTGCGCGAGGCCGTGGACATCTGGGAAAAGGCCCTGAAGCTGGACCCGAGCAACGTGCAGCTGCGCCGCTACCTGAACCAGGCGCACGTGAAGCTGACGCGCACGACCGTGGTGGAGCCGCAGGAGCCTTAGAGCGGAGAAGTCATGTTCCACAGCTTGCGGGTCAAGTTCGTCCTCTACTTCGTCGGCTTCACCACGGTCTCCGTGGTGCTGTTGGCGAAGGCGCTCTTCGACCACGAGCACGAGGCGCTCCTGGGGGAGCTGCGCAAGCGCCTGGCGGTGGAGTCGAGCAGCCTCGCCATCCAGTCGCGGGAGGCGATGGAGACCAACGACGACCTGAGCATCCTGGCCACGCTGCGGGGGCGCCGCGTCACCGAGAGCCTGGAGTACGGCGCCGTCCTGCACCCCGACGGCACCGTCTTCGCCCACAGCGACGTCAAGCAGCTCGGCCAGCATTTCGACCTGCCCCCGGAGGCCCAGGAGCTGCGCGACGGCTTCGTCTACCGCACCCAGCAGCACCAAGGGAGCCCGGTGATCGAGGTGTGGACGCCGGTGCAATCCACCCTCGGCGGCGCCCCGGAGCGCATCGGTCTCGTCTGTCTGGCCCTTTCCCAGGAGCCCTTGCTGCTCACGGTGCAGAGCGCCCGTGTCGCCGCCATCCGCGTCGGCGGCCTCTTCATTCTCCTCGGTCTGGTCGGCACCGCCTTCATCACCCGCACGGTGACCAAGCCCATCGGTCAGCTCGTGCAAGGGGTGCGGCGCATCGCCGCCGGAGACCTGGAGCACAAGATGCGGCTGCACCGTGCCGACGAGATCGGCATGCTCTCCGATTCCTTCGATGCCATGACCGACGAGCTGCAGCAGGCGCAGCAGGAGCTGCTGAAGAAGCATCTCTACGAGAAGGAGCTCGAAGTGGCCGGGAAGATCCAGGCGGCGCTGCTTCCCCGCGGCGCTCCGCGCCTGCATGCCGCCACCGTGGCGGCACTTTCGGTTCCCGCCCGCGTCGTCGGCGGCGACTTCTACGATTACCTGCAGCTCCCCGACGGCCGCACCGCTTTCCTGGTCGCCGACGTGGCGGGCAAAGGCGTTTCCGCCGGCCTGGTCATGACCGCGGTGCGCAGCGCGGCGCGGAGCGTCTTCGGCTACACCGCCTCCCCCCGGGAGGCGCTGGCGGCGCTGAACGAGCAGGTGCTGCGCGACTTCGACCGCAAGACCTTCGTCACCCTGCTCGCCATGGTCCTCGACACCAAGGGAGGGCGGCTGTGTATCGCCAACGCCGGTCACCCACCGGTGCTGTGGGTGCACGGCGACAGCGGCAAGGTGGAGATGCTGCAGCAGCGCGGCGCCGCCGTCGGCGTCCTCCCGGGCGAGCAGTTCCGCCGCGTGGTGGAGGAAATCGAGCTGGCTCTGGAACCCGGGGATATGGTGCTCGGCTACAGCGACGGGGTGACCGAGGCTCGCGATCCAGGCGAGGAGCTCTTCGGCGAGCGCCGCCTGCTCGGCTTCGCCCGCCAGAACGCCGCGCTGGAGCCCGAGGCCTTCTTGCAGCGGCTGCAGGCCGAGCTCGTTTCCTTCGCCCAGGATTCGGGGCAATCGGACGACATCACGGCGCTGGCCTTGCGCGCCGCGGGCGCTCCGGCGCGGCTCGCCGCCACCTCGGTCGAGGAGGCCTACGCATGAGGAACTTCCGTGCCCCGCTGCCGGGAGAAGTGCTCGTGCACACCTCGCCCGACTTCTTGCAGGAAGCCTTCACCCGCCTCCGGCCCCTGCTCCGGCCGGCGGTGCAAGCAGGCTACGAGACGAGCCGCGTCTTCCTGATCCTGGACGAGGTCCTTTCCAACGTGTACCGGCACGGCTATCGCCGCGCCAGCGGTCAGCCCATCGGCATCCGGCTGCGCCTCGAAGGCGAGCGCTGCCGCATCACGGTGCGCGATCTGGCGCCGCCCTTCGACAGCGTCTGGCACGGCAAGCGCCGCTCGCTCCCGGCACCGGAAAGCGGCGCCCCTGGCGGGCGTGGCCTGGTGATCATGTACCGCATGTGCCAATCCATGCAGCACCGGGTGCACGCCGAGGGGGGCAACGAACTCGATTTGGTCATGCGGATGTTGCGGCGCTCCGCCCCGGAACGGCCGGAAACGAGCGGCGAAACCGTGTGCAGCACGGAGGAGGATGACGGTGTGGCGGAGAATCGTTAAGGGCTGGAGCCGGGCGACTCCCGCGACCGGGGGCCGCTTGCACGTGCTCGTGGAAGCGGGCGACACCAGCGAGCTCGCCCGGCGGGCGATGACGCTGCAGTCGGTGCTCCTGGACCTGCACCGGCAGCTGGCCTCGGTCGAGTCCCTGGAGGAACTGGCCCGCACCATGGCGCTGGCGCTGATGGGAAGTCTCGCTTGCGAGCGTCTGGTGGTGCTGCGCACCGAGGAGCGCCGGCGCTTTCGTATCGTCGCCAGCCGGGGCGACGTGAGCACGGCGCTGCAAGAGTCGGCGGCGGACATCGCCGGCCAGCTGGCGCCGTTCCTGCCCCATGCCGAGCCCTTGGCGGCTCTGCATCCTCCCTTGAGCTCCGCCCTGCAAGGCGTGGCGGCGCAGTGCGAGACCCTCGGCTTGGCGCGTGCCGGCTGGCTGAACGTCGACCGTCAGGTGGATTGGGTCGTCCTGGTGGGGCCCAAGCTCTCCGGACACGAGTACGACGAGTTCGATCGCTCCCTCTTGCAGGCCACCTTCGACGCCGCCTGGCTCGCTTGCAGCCGCTTGCTCCTGGTGGGCAAGCTCGAAGAGCGCAACAAGGAGCTCTCTGACGCCAACCAGCGCCTCCTTTCCATCGACGATCTGAAGTCGGCGATCCTCACCGGCGTCAGCCACGAGCTGCGTACACCGCTCACCCGCATCTTGAGCTACGCCGAGGCCATGCGCGACGGCGAGCTGCCGGGGGACGAGCGGCAGGCCTGCGTGGACATCATCCTGGGAGCAGCGCAGAAGCTCTCCTCCCACGTGGATCGGGCCCTCGCTTTCGCCCGCGTGATCGGCGGGCGCACGGTGCCGAAGTGCGAGCGCGTGGCCTTGCACCAGAGCGTGGAGGACGTGGTGGTCCTGGAGACGGCGAATGCCTGCGACCGGGGTGTGGCGCTGGAGCAGCGTTGCACGCCGCTCGTGACGCTGACCGATGCGGAGTACGTCCGCATCATCCTCAAGAACCTCGTGGACAACGCGCTCAAGTTCACCCCTCGGGGTGGACAGGTGCTGGTGGAGCTGGTGGCGGCAAGCGGCGGCGGCGCCACGCTGTCGGTGAGCGACAGCGGACCGGGCATCCCCGAGGAGGCGCGGACGCGCATCTGGCGACTCTTCGAGCACGGGGACATCTCGCTCCGTCGCGAGACCCAGGGTCTCGGCCTGGGGCTGGCGCTGGCGCAGCGTCTCGCCCTCGAACTGCGGCTGGAGCTCGAGCTGGCGCGGACCGGTCCGGACGGCAGTGTCTTCCGCCTCCACTTCGCCGAAGCGGCAGCGGCGGCAGCGGAACGTCAGATCGCGACGCAGGCGCTGGAACTGGTGCCGGTGCGCGCTCTCCCGGAGCCACCGGACCGGCGCTGAGCCCGCTTTGCTCGGGGAGCGCCGCTTGTGTTCCAATCCGCTCATGCGGTGGCAGCTCCCCGACGGCGCCCGCGCCGCCTTCCTGATCGGCGCCCTCGCTGGCTGCGTGCGGGTGCTGCACTTGCTGGACTACGCGCGCCTGCCGCTCTTCGCACGGCCGACGGTGGATGCAGCGCTGTACCTGGAGCAGGCGCAGCGCATCGCCGCTACCGGGACGCTGCCCGAGGTCTTCTTCAAACCGCCTCTCTACCCTTACCTCCTCGGTGCCTGGCTGCGCTGCGTCGGTCTCGAGTTCTTTTGGCTGCGCCTGCCCTTCGCCTTGCTGGGAGCGCTCACCGCCGTGCTCACCTGGCGGCTCGGGCGACGACTCTTCGATGCCCGTGTCGCTTTTCTCGCCGGCTGCATGCAGGCGCTGCAGCCCACCGCGGTCTTCTTCGAAGGCGAGCTGCTCGAGGTCGGTCTAGCGACTTGCATCCAGCTCGGAGCGCTGCTGGCGGTGCTGCAGGCCGGGTGCGCGCCACGCCCTCGCCACCGTTTCGCTGCCGGCTTGGCTCTAGGTCTCGGTTGTGTGGCCAAGCCGAGCTTCAGCGCCTGGGCATTGCTGGCGCTCCTCTGGCTCGGCCGCCGCGGCGCCCCGCTGGCGGCGACGGGCCTGCTCCTCGCTCTCGCACCGGTGACGCTGCACAACGCGCGGCACGGTGACTTCGTCCCGGTGGCGTCGAATTTCGGCCTCAACTTCTACCTCGGCAACAACCCCTGGGCGAACGGCCGGATGGCGCCGGCACCGGAGCTGCCGGCGGAACCGGCGCGGGCGCGGCGCACCGCGACGAGCCTCGCCGTCGCCGCCGCCGGTCACGAGCTGCGGCCGTCGCAGGTGAGCCGCTACTGGTTCGACCGCGGCCTCGCCGAAGCGGCAGCCGCGCCGCTGCACACGCTCGTGCTCTTGGGTCGCAAACTCTTCTACGTTTGCAACGGCGCCGCCATCGCGGACAACGAGGATCTCTCCGGCTTGCCGCGCTATCTGTGGGTCTATCGACTCCTCCCGGCGGGCCCGTGGCTTCTCGCCCCCCTCGGGCTCTTGGGGCTTCTGCTTTCCCGCCGCACCCGGGAGCTCCTGCTGGCGCAGAGCTTCGTTGGCGTGCAGGTGCTGGTGCTGCTGCCCTTCTTCGTCGTCGAGCGCTTCCGCTTGCCCTGGGTCCCAGTGCTGGCCGTCTTCGCCGCCTGGTGGTTGCTGCGGCTTCACTCCTTCTGGGGCGAGCGCCGCTTCTGGAAAACCGCCGCCACCGGGGTCGGAGTGCTCGGGCTCTGCAACCTGCCTCTCTTCGGGGTACGAGAGCCCGCGGCGTTGGACCTGGATTACAAGATCGGCTACGCCTACTTGCAGGAAGGAAATCTCGACGCCGCCCTGGCTGCCTACCGCCAGGCGGTAGAGCGGCGGCCGGAATCGGCACTGGCGCGCAACGCCCTCGGCACGCTGCTCGCCGAGCGCGGGGAAGACCTGGACGAGGCCGCCGCGCTGGTGCAGAGCGCGATGGCGCTGGATGCCAGCCACACCGCGCATTTCGCCGAGAGTCTGGCCCTGGTGGAGCTGCGGCGCGGACGACCGCAGGCGGCCCTCGACGCCTGCGCCCGCGGTCTCGCGGCCGCTCCCGATCCGCCGCTGCGAGGCGCGCTGTTGCGGCGCGCCGGGGAGGCGAAGATCGCCCTGGGTCGGGCCGGCGAGGCCCGGACCGATCTGCAGCAGGCCCTCGAGCTCCTGCCGGAGGGCGAGCCACGCCAGCAGGTGCGAGTCTTGCTGCACGACCTGGAAGGCGCGGCCGAGACAGACAGCGTCCCGCCGTGAGACAATTCCCGCAGCGATCCGGCGCCACGGGAGCGCGAGCGGAGGCAAGCGTGAACCTGCTGCACAGCCCGCGCATCTTCGGGTTCGTCGCCCGGCAGATGCTCTGTTCGGTCCCCATGGAAGCGCGGCGGCTCGCCCTCACCTTCGACGACGGCCCCAACCCGCGGGAGACGCCGCGCTTGCTGCGCCTCCTCGCCGAGCATCGCATCCAGGCGACTTTTTTCCTCCTCGGGCGCAACGTGCGGCGCTTCCCGCAGCTGGTGCAGGAGATCGCCGCCGCGGGACACGAGATCGGCAACCATACGCACAGTCACCTGGCGCTGCCGCTGCTGCCGCGACGCGCCATGCTGCGCGAGCTGGAGCGCACCAACCGCCTCATCCACGCCGCCACCGGCCACTGGCCCCAGCTCGTGCGCCCGCCTCTCGGCTGGTTCAGCACCGGGGTGTTGCGCACGCTGGCGGAGCACGGCTATCGGCCCGTGCTCGGCGACGTCTACCCGCAGGATTGCACCCGCCCCGGCGCCGCCGTCATCGCCGCCCGCGTCCTCGCCCGGGTGCAGCCCGGTTCCATCGTCATCCTGCACGACGGTGTCCCCTACGGGCGCGCCGACCGCAGCCAGTCGGTGGAAGCGGTGGCCTTGCTGATCGAGCAGCTGCGGCAGCGGCAGTACACCTTCGCCACCATCAGCCATCTGCTGGAGAGCGCGGGCGGAAAAGAGGCGGCGCCAGCGCCCCTCTCATGAAGGCTCGGCGAGGAAATCTTTCAGCACGGCGTTGAAGCTTTCCGGTGTTTCCAGATTGGGGAAGTGGAAGGCCCCGTCGATCTCCAAGACGTGGGCGCGCGGCGCCTGCGAGGCGATCTGTGCCGCGGTGTGGCGGAAGTCGTCGCGGTCCTCGCGGCCGCAGAGCACGAGCAGGGGCTGCTTGCACTCCATAAGCCGTTGCGCCGTGGGCGTGCCGGTGTCGGTCTCCTCGCTCTGCAACCAATCGCCGCGACAGCGTTCTTGCATGGCGCGCACGCTGCGCTCCAGCTCCGGATCGGCACGCACGCCAGCGAAGGCGCGATCGCTTCGCAGCAATCCGAGAGCGCCGGCGAGGTCTCCGGCACGGGCGCTCTGCCGCATCGCCTGCAGCAAGCTCCGCCACTCTTCTCCCGCTTCGACCCCCCAGAGCAGCGGCGCCACCAGCACCGCAGCGCGCAGCGCCCGGGGCTCCCGCAGGCAAAGCTGCAGGGCGGCGTCGCAGGCCACCCCATGGGCGAGCACCATCCCAGGGTGCAACCGATCCATCCCCACTTGCACCAGGGCGCGCCGGGCGTCGGCGGCGAAGCCGCTCCAGCCGTGGCCGGTAGGGGCGGTGGCCGACCGCCCGTGGCCGCGCCAATCGAGGCGAAAGACCTTGTGCTCGCCGCGCAGCGCTTCGCTCTGTGCCGTCCACTGCCGGTGATCCAGACTGATCTCGTGCAGCATCAGGACCGCGGTGCCTTCGCCCACCACGTCCACGTACATGTTGGTGCCGTCGCTGGTGAAGAAAGGCATGGACGCACCTCCGGCGGGGCACACGCTATCATGCCCCGGCCAGTGACGGAACCCCGGGCAGGTCGAGCCTTGCGCATCGCCTTCGTCAACGCCACGAAGAAGTGGGGAGGGGTGAAGACATGGTGCCTCGACATGGGGAGCGCCCTGCAACGGCAGGGGCACGCGGTGTGGATCTACGGCCGTGCCGGTGACTTCGTGGAGCGAGCGCAGCGACGGGGTCTCGCGGCGCGAGCCGTGCACTTCGGCCCCGACTTCGATCCGCTCTTGGTGGCGCGTTTCCTCCGCTGCTTCGCCCGCGACCGTGTCGACCGCGTGGTGGTGAACGTGAGCAAGGACCTGCGCACCGCCGGCGTCGCGGCGCGGCTGCTCGGCATCCCCACCATCCAGCACCTCGGCGCGCCGGGCGATCTCTGCGACACCTGGAAAGTGCGGGCGAGCCAGCGGCTGCTGCGGCCGCGCCTGCTCGCCTGCAGCGAGTTCGTCCGCGCCGAACTGCAGCGCCGCGTGCCGCTGCTGGGCGCCGCCGACTTCGCCAGCCTGCATCCAGGCACGGAGCTCGCAACCGCACCGGCCTCGAGCCACGGTGCGGTGCGCGTCCTCGTCAGCACCAGCCGTCTCGATGCGGACAAGGGGCATCGGGACCTGCTCGACGCGGCCGCCGCGCTCGCCGCCGAAGCCTTCGACTTCCATCTCGTCCTCGTCGGCAGCGGCACGGAGGAAGCGAGCCTGCGCGCCCAGGCTCGGCGGCTCGGTCTGGAATCGCGCCTCACCTGGGCCGGATTCCAATCCGAGGTGCGACCTTTCCTGCAAGCCGCCGACGTGTTCGTGCTCCCCTCCCTTTGCGAACCCCTCGGTATCGCCTTGCAGGAAGCCATGGCCCACGGCCTCGTCCCGGTGGCGCGCCGCGCCGGCGGCGTGCCGGAGATCTGGCCGCCGGGTCTGGAAGCACTCCTGGTGTCCCCGCAAGCCGGAGCCAACGGCTTGCAGCAGGTGCTCGCGCGCGTGCTCCGCAGCAGCGATGAAGAGCTGCAGCGCTGGAAGCAGCAGACCTGGGAGCACGCCGGTCGCGCCTTCGCCCTGGACCAGCAGGCGCGCCGCTTGGCCGCCTGGCTGGCGGCCTCGGGGCGCCCCTGAGCCCTTTCGGAGCCGTGCCTCAACCACACGACCGCGGGCCCCGACCGTTCGCTGGAAATCCTTGCCTGGGGAGCCTTTGCGATGGACTCCCGGGACGGAGCGAGGCAGCATGCGGGCATTGGAGGCAGAGAGCCCGGTCGCGCCCGCGGCGAGAGGTCGCCCACGAGGGGCGCTCGACGGGCTCCGAAGAAGGAGGAATGTCGTGCGAGCCGTGGACGCAGCTCTGAGCAAGAGCGCCGAAGCACTGTGGCCGGTGTTTCAATTCGCCAACAACCGGCTCAAGCCCGGCAAGCCCTTCCAGCCGCGCTGGGCGCCCGCAGCGTTGCCGCGCAGCTGGGAACGCAGCTTCCCCAAGCTCGGTTGGCCGCGCGAGACCGACTCGCTTTGCCCGCAGTGCGTGAAGGAAGTGCGCGCCGAGATCCTCGCCGACCGCGTCGAGCCGCGGGTGCTGGTGGAAGGCAATCCAGGCGAGATCAAGGCCACGGTCATCGAGCGCGACGGCAAGGTGCTGATGGTGAAGGACTGCCCCAAGCACGGCCGTTGCGAGGACGTCATGGCCATCGACCCGGCGTTCCTGTCGCGCATCGAACGCCTCTACCCGGGCCGGGACTTCAAGTCGCCGACCACGGAGTTGCGCCAGCACGGCACCTCGTCCATCCAGTACGGCCGCGGCGCCGTGCTCACCATCGATCTCACCAACCGCTGCAACATGATGTGCGACCCCTGCTTCATGGACGCCAACCAGGTGGGCTACGTGCACGAGCTGTCCTTCGCCGACGTGCAGAAGATCCTGGACGACTCGCTCTCCATCCAGCCGCGGCGGCAGATGTCAGTGCAGTTCTCCGGTGGCGAGCCCACGGTGAGCCCCATCTTCCTGGAGTCCGTGGCCTACGCGAAAAAGGTGGGCTACTTCAGCATCCAGGCGGCGACCAATGGCATCCGCTTCGCCCAGGACCTGGATTTCGCCTACCGGGCCCGGGAAGCGGGGATGCGCCTGGCGTACCTGCAGTTCGACGGCACCGACAACGCCAGCAACGCCCATCGCAAGATCGGCAACCTCTTCGACGTCAAGCTGCGGGCCATCGACAACCTGGCCAAGGCGGACATCGACGTCGTCCTCGTGGTCACCATCGTCAAGACCATCAACGACGACCAGGTGGGACCCATCATCGACTTCGCCATCGAGAACTCCGACAAGATCAGCGTCGTGTCCTTCCAGCCCGTGAGCTTCACCGGCCGCGACGAGGACATCAGCGATGCCGACCGCGAGCGCATGCGCTACACCCTGTCGCACCTGGCCCACGACGTGAAGAACCAGACCGGCGCCACCGATCCCCTGGTGGACTGGTATCCCCTCTCCGGTCTGGGGCCGTTCTCCGACATGGTGGACCTGATGAAGGGGGCCGGGGCCGACTGGGGTTCGCTCAAGTGCGGCTGCCATCCGAACTGCGGCATCGGCACCATTCTGTTCGTGAACACCAAGACCAAGCAGATGGTCCCGGTGTCGGAATTCCTCAACCTGGAGCGCCTCCTCGCCGACGTGCGCACCATCACCGACGCCAACCGCGGCCGCGCCCTCACCAAGGCGCAGCTGGCCCTGGCGCTGCTGCGCAACTTCGACGCCCAGCGGGCACCGCTGTCGCTGAAGGATTTCCTCAAGAAATTCGACAAGCAGTCCGGCGGTCACGCGGGCTTCGACGATCAGCCGGACTACGATTGGCGGGTGCTCTTCGTGGCCGGCATGTGGTTCCAAGATCTGTTCAACTACGATTTCCGCCGCACCGAGATGTGCATCATCCCCTACGGCACGCAGCAAGGGGAGATCTCGTTCTGTGCCTACAACACCGGCGTGGGCTGGCGGCAGATCGTGGAGCACATGCACATGAACGCCACCACCGCCGAGTGGTACAAGCAGCACGGCAAGCACGGCGTCTACGCCAGCGGCAAGGATCTGGCGCTGCCCATGTACGACGATCCGGTGACCACCCGGGTGCCGCAGCGCCGCCCGCAGCAAGTGACCCTGAAGCTGGGCGGCAACGGCAATGGGAATGGGAATGGCAACGGCCACACCGAAGCGACGGCAGTCCAGGCACCTAGCGGCGTAGGTTGCGGCACCGGCTGCGGCTGCGGCTGAGAAGCGCGGGGCGCCCGGAACCGGCGCTCGCATCGCTGCATTCCAAGGGATGGAGGGGAGACCCTTCATCCTTTTTTTTGCCCCTGCCAGCATGTAGCATGACAGGGTCCCGCCAAGGTGGTGAGCATGTCGCGTCGCATTGCCGTCGTCTTCCTGGTGGCACTCTGCCTCGGTTCGTTGCCTGGCGCGAGCGTGGCCCAGAACCGGTTGGCCACGGGTCAGCATCCGCCGGCCCTCGAGGCGCAGGTGGACAGCTGGTACCTGGAAGCGATGGAGGCGATCTACCAGGGACGCCCGAGCGAAGCGGACCGCGTCGCCACCGCCATGGAACGCGCGGTGCCGGAGGATCCGCGGCCCTATCTCTTGCGGGCGCGCATCCTGCGCCTCGATCTCCCGGATCAGAACGAGGACCGCGACGCCATCGGCGCCAAGGCGGACGCGATCAAGCGCGCCTGCGAACAAGCTCTGTCCGCCTCCGACGCGATCGTGAAACGGGATCCAGGTTCCGTGGCGGGACATCTCTACCGCGGCTGGGCCTTCATGTTCCTGGCCCAGGTGCACGCCCTTTCCAACGAGTACTGGGGCGCGGGCCGGAAGGCGGCGGCGGGAAAGAGCGACTTGGACTTCGTCCTCGCCGGCGAGCCGGGAAACCCGGACGCGCTCCTCGTCCAGGGCGTCTACCTCTACTTCGCCGACATCCTCCCCGGGATGGTGAAGTTCGCCCGCGTCTTCCTGCGCGTCCCGGGCGGCCACCGGGAGCGCGGCCTGGAATACATCGCCGCCGCGGCCGCACGGCAGGGCTACACCGAGCTGGATGCGAAGACGCTGCTGGCCGTGGTGCTCTTCGGCTTCGAGGGTCGCCTCGAGGAGGCCCGGATGCACTTCGACGCCGTGCTGGAGCCCTACCCGGACAACGCCCGCCTCATCGAACCGGTGGCGGCGATGAGCTTCTGGTTCCCACGGGAGATGGAGGCCACGAGGCAACGCACGGAGGAAACGGCGCAGGTCGTTTCCAACAGCCCCGAGCAGGGGGAGCGCAACGTCGCCGCCCGCTTGCAGTTCTACTTGGGGCTGCAAGAGTTCCTCACGGGCCGCGTGCAAGCGGCCCGGGAGCGACTCGAGACCCTGAGCCGCAATTTGCCCACCGATCCAGATTGGCTGGAAGCGGATGTGCTGCGCAGCCTGGTGGATCTGGACCGAATCCTCGGCGAGGACGAGGTGGCGAGTTCCCGCCTGGCGGCGCTGCCGGAGAAGAGTCCGCTCCGCAGCCGCCTGTACCGCGTCCTGCAGGAACCGGCACCGCTGGAGCAGGAGCGGCGCAATCTGCTGGCGCTTCAAGGCGACCTGGAAGCGATGTACGCCGGGGCGCCGGATGGGGCGGCGAGTGCCCTCGCGGGGCTCCAGGACCAGAGCAGCCCTCCCCTCGATTTCTATCGAGGTGAGCTCGAGCTCCTCCGCGACCGGCCCGAGGCGGCAGAGCCGTACTTCACCCGCCTGACCCAGGTGAAGGGTGATGGTTGCTGGTCCTTGTTCCGCTACGTCGCTTACCTGCGCCTGGCGGAGATCCAAGGCGGCTCGGGGCACTACAGCGCCGCGGCGTCGACGCTGCAGAAGGCGATGGACAGCCGGGAGCAGCGTGATCTGCTGCGGCACGTGACCCGAGCTCGGAAGCGCTACTACGAGAACGGTGCCGCTGCCCCGGCCGGCACACGCACGGCAACGCGCCAGGATGGGCCCGGCAGCGCCCGCGCCCAGTCGCAGTGATCAGCCCCCGTCCCGCGCCGCGCCCTGCCACACCGAGCTCCCCGCCCAGCGATAGAGACGAAACGGCCCGCGGATGACTGCAGGGAGCGCATCGTCGTTCGGCACGTAGGTGCGTGCCGAAGGCACGGGGTCGCCGGGAAGCAGAACCAGGAGATCCGGCTCCAGCTCGAAGACGAAGCCGAAGGCCGCGTCGGTATCGTCCGGGCCGGTGGGAGTCATCTGTCGCGCCGCCGCCACCCGCGGGCTGATGCGTCCTTGCACGTCTTCGACCCGCAGGCCGCTGTGGTAACCGAGGGCGCCGACACGGGCAGCGCCGACGATGGCTTCGGGCACCGCATGCGCTCCCAGCCAGCGACCGATGCGCTCGTAAGCGACGTCCACTTCCGGAGCCGCGGTGCGGCCCCCGGCGGTCCAACTCGGCTGGGCCACGACCAGGAGCAGCGCCGCCACCAGGGCCGGCCGCGTGCGCGTCCGGCGCCACACCGCTTCGACGGCGAGCAGGTAGCCGAGGGGAAGGACGGGCGCGAGCAAGCGCTGCACTTCCGCGCCGCGCGCGGGCGCCATGGAGAACAGCGCCAGCGCCAGCAACCCCCAGGCGAGTCCGAGACGGCGTCCGAGCCAGAGGCGGCGATGCAGCCACTCGGACACCAAGATGGCGAGAGCGAGGACCATCACCGGACGGCGCAGCACCAGGTCGAGCACCAGACTGGCGGCGCGATACAAGCTGGTAGCCGAGGGTGGCCACGGTTCCCACGTGGCAGGATGCTGGCCGTAGTGCGCCCAGCGCCAACCGAGGCACAGCACGGCCCCGGCGATGGCGCCGGCCAAGGGCAGCCAGGCCCGCAGGCGCCGCGGTTCGCGCAACCCGGCGCCGAGCGCCACCGGGAGCGCCACCAGCACGAGGTCCGTGCGCACACAAGCAGCGAGCGCCGCCCACGCCGCGAGGGCGAGGTCCGAGCCCGTGTCGCCCTTGCCGGTGCGCAGGATCGGAATCAAGAGCACTAAATAGAGCGCCGCGAGCGGTCCGCTGGCACCGGAAATCGTGTGCGCCACCACGAGCCGATCGAGAGCGAGGAAGAGGGCGGCGCCGGCGCCGACGAGAGCGTCGCGCGGCCCGTCGAGAACGCTGAGCAGCCCGGCAACGCCGAGGAAGATGCCGAGGATCATGACCCAGAAGGGGGCGCGGGAAGAGAACGAGAGCAGCGAGAGCACCCCGACCCAGATCGGGCTGTCGGCCAGATCGCGCTTCTCTCCGGGGTTGAACGCCAGACCCTCGCCGCTGCGGAAATTGGTCGCCACCCTGAGCGCCGTGTAGCCGGCGTCGTCCGGCTGCAGGCCCACCTGCAAGCACAGATGGGCCGTCAACCCCAGGAAGATCGCCACGGGTATCAAGCCGAGGAGGGTGCGCATCGAGGTCCCGGGTTCTTGGTGGCGCGGCGAAACCACGCCGCGTTCACGCCAGAGCGGCCAGACCGCCTTGGGTTCCCACCCAGACACGCCCGTCGTGCACCAGCATGCTGGTGACGTGAGCGTGCGGAAGACCGTCGAGCAGTCCTAGCCTCTTGCCGCGGGACTCGAGCGCGGTGCCCCGTGCAGGATCCAGACTGGCGCTCGCCGCGACCCAGGCGCCGGCGTGCGACCCCACGTGGAGATTGCCTGCATGGACCAGCACCGCGGTGATGTGGTTCTCCGCTTCGCCTTCCCAGGCGTAGCTCTCGAGGCGATTGCCTTGCCAGCGAACGAGTCCATGATCGGTGCCGATCCAGAGCCGCTCGAGCCCGTCCCAGGCCAAGCAATTCGCACGCCCCACGGCCAGGTCCCAGCGTTCCGGGCGCGGCGCCGCCGGGGACCAGAGGTAGTAGCTCGCCCCGGGCCGGGCGGCGAGGACGAGCCCGGGGGCACCGGCACCGGCGAGGAAGAACGACGGGTTCTCGCCGCGAAACGCCACCTCGCTCCAGGCGCCTTGCACACGCACGTGCAGCCCGGCGCTGCCGAGGGCCAGCAACATTCCCTGCCAGGACACGAGCTGGTGCACCGCACGCCCGGGAAACTCCAGGTCGCGCAGCCAGCGCCCGCGGAAGTCGCGGCCGAAGAGGCCGTGCCGGGTGGCGCACCACAGCGTGCCGGCCTCGGGATCATGCGCCAGGGCGTGGACCTCGGGGGAGCGCTGCTGCCGCACCACGCTCTCGCAGGACCAGTGTTCGTCGGCGAAGTGGAGGACGCGACCGCCATCGCCACCGCAGGCCAGACCGCGCGGCGTCGCTGCCAGGCAGGCGATGCGCGCTGATTCGGGCTCGGCGGCGGAAGCCCGCCAGCGCGATTCCGGCAGGTTGCGCCAACGGCGGGAGAAAGTGGTGATCCGTGGCGCGAAAGCGGCGGCCTCGGGGCGACGACGGAAGCGCAGCGCGCCGCGGCCGCTCGCTCCCCCGTCCGGGAGCACCTCGCGCGGCGTGGCGGCACCGGCCCCTTCCACGAGTCGGCACAGGCTGCTGTGTTGCACGCACCAGAGCTCGCCACGATGGCTCGCCAGGTGGCGCACCGGAACTTCGTCGAGCGGCTCTGCCTCCACCTCCCCGCTGGCGGCAGCCTCGAGGTCGGAGAGAGGCAGGCGGTACAGTCCGGTGGCGGTGCCGAGATAGAGATGCTCGCCGTGGGCGCAGACCGCATGCACCCGCCCGTGCTCCACCGGCCCTTGGGGGTCGCCGAACTGGATCCGACCCCAGCGCCGGAGTTCGGCCGGGCGTTGCAGAAGATCGCGCCTCCGTGCCACGTGCGCGCACCCATGCACGCCGACGACGACGTACTCGCCCGCCTGGATCACGGTGGTGGCGTAGCGCGAGGTCAGGCCTTCCTGCTCGCTCCACTGGTAGAGGGACGGTTCCTCGGCCGCGCCCGTGGCCAAGAGCAGGATGCCGCAGTTGTTCGAGATCACCAGGAGGCGCAGGCGCTCCGGCTGGCACTCGAGGGCCAGGAGATGCAGCAACCGCGCCTGTGGCAAGGGCAGTTCTAGGAGTTCGAAACCGCCGGCCCCCTCCCGGTAGATCCGCCCGCCGCCGGTGGTGGCGTGCAGTCGGCCGTGGACGAAAGCGATGCCGTTCAGATAGGCGCCGGTGCCGCGGGCGTGCGCTAGGGCTCGCTGCCACCGCGGTCGCGGCGCGCCGGCGAAGGTGTCTTGCAGCAACCGCGCCGCGTCGTCGCTCCAGGCCAGGCCGTTGGGAGTGGCCACGGCGATGCGACTCCCTTCCTGCGCCACGTGCAGGACCGGATGGGCGGGGATGCCGTCGGCGGTGGTCCACTTGGCCTGACGGCCGCTTTCGGGATCGAGGAAGGAAAGACCGCCCTGGTGGGCGATCCACAGTCCGGTGGACGTCGGGCAGATGGACTGGATGCCCGTCGAGTGCGTGAAGACTCGGTCGATCATGCGCGGACCCTGGCGCGATCCTCGTCGTTCTCCAGCGCGGTGTCGTTCTCCACCGCGGTGGCGGAGCCGTTCCGCGCTCCGGCTCGTTCCTTCGACCGCTGGCGCGGGAGTACTGCAGTGTAACAGTCAGCCTCTGCACCAGGCAATACCGCACCCGGCAAAGCTTTTGACCGCTCGGGCGCCATTTGGCATCATCGCTGCGATCGCGCCGGGTCGGTCCCCGTGCGCGCGAGAAACCGAAGAAAGGAGCCCTCGTGGCGCCTTCGACGACCTCCTCGTCCCGCGTCGACGCGCTGGTGCGCGAGCAGGAACAGCATTTCCAGCACTGGGAGAAGATCAAGGACGTCGTCGACCAGTGCATCGACATGATGCTCAACTACCGCCAGAGCGGTCATCCCGGCGGTTCGCGCTCGAAGGTGCATGCGATGCTGGTCCTGCTCCTGGGCGGCGTCATGCGCTGGGACCTGCGCCATCCGGAGAAGCGCTTCGGGGACCGTTTCGTCCTCGTGGCCGGGCACTGCACCCCCTTGCTGTACTCCATGCTCGCCGTCCTTTCCGAGTCGCTCCGCGTCCTCCACCGGGAGACCGGCGAGGCGCGCTATCGCATCCCGAAGTCCGAGGAGTTCGCTCTCCACTGGGAGGACCTGCTGCTCTTCCGCCGCAACCGCGGCCTCCCGGGCCACGCCGAGATGGAGGGCAAGACGCTCTTCGTCAAGGCGAACACCGGTCCTTCGGGGCACGGGTCCCCGCCGGCCGCCGGTATCGCCATGGCGCTCAAGCGCGCCGGTGCCGAGGGCGTCCGCGTCTTCGCCCTGGAGGGCGAAGGCGGCCTGACCCCGGGCGCCGCCCACGAGACCCGCAACTCCGCCTGGGGCCTGGGGCTGGACAACCTGGTGTACTGCGTGGACTGGAACGACTTCGGCATCGACGAGCGCCCCGCCAGCAGCGTCGTGCACGGTTCGCCGGCGGACTGGTTCGGCGCCAGCGGCTGGCGCGTCATCGGCGTCGAGCAGGGCATGGACTGGCCGGAGTTGACCCGCGGTCTGCTCGAGACCGTGCACGGCGACAACCCGCAGCATGTCCCCAGCGTCTGCTACTTCCGTACCCGCAAGGGGCGGGGCTACGGCGTGCTCGACGCCAAGTCCCACGGCACGCCGCACAAGCCCAACAGCGAGCTGTACTGGAAGGGACGGCAAGAGTTCGCCGCCAAGTACGGCGTGGAGTTCGCCGGGATGAACGACCCCGTGCCCGCCAGCGCCGAGGCCTGGCGCCAGCAAGTGGTGCACAACTTCACGGTGGTCATGAAGGTGTTGCACGACGACGTGGAGTGCGTGCGCTACATGGCCGACCGCCTGGTGGAGCTGGGAGATTCGGTGCCCGAGTCCATCCCCAGCTTCCGCTTCCCCCGGCCCGGCAACCCGGCGACGGATCCGGAGCTCACGGACTACGAGCGCTATCCCCAGGAGCTGTTCGAGAAGCCCGGTGCCAAGGCGCCGAACCGGGCGGCCCTCGCCAAGTGGGGCGCGTGGGTGAACGCCTGGTCGCAGGCGAAATACGGGCGCCCGCTGTTCCTGGCCATGTCGGCGGACCTCGCCGATTCCACCAACATCGCCGGTTTCGCCAAGGGTTTTGGCAGCTTCGCCGGCTACGGCTGGTACGAGCGCACATCGAATCCCGAGGGCGTGCTCTTGCCGCAAGAAATCACCGAGTTCACCAACGCCGGCATCGCTTGCGGCATCGCTTCCACCAACCTATCGGAGCGGCCGTTCGAAGAATGGTCGGGCTTCATGAGCGCCTGCTCGACCTACGGATCCTTCGTCTATCTCAAGTACGGCCCCATGCGTTTGTTCAGTCAGGTCGTCCAGGATTGCCAGATCCGCCTCGGCAAGGTGCTCTGGGTGGCCGGCCACTCCGGTCCCGAGACGGCGGAAGACTCGCGCACGCACTTCGGCATCTACGAACCGTACGTGACCCAGCTCTTCCCGGACATGCAGGTCGTCGACCTGCACCCGTGGGAACACAACGAGGTGCCCGTGGCCATCGCCGCGGGCCTCCGCCATGGCGCCCCCATCCTGGCGCTGCATCTGACGCGGCCTGCCATCGAGATCCCCGACCGCGCCGCTCTGGGGATCCCGTCGTACACCGCCGCAGCGCGCGGCGCCTATGTGCTGCGTGACTACCATCCGGGGCAGCCGCAGCGCGGTGTGGTCATCGTGAGCGGCACGTCGACGACGGCGAACTTGGTACGCATCCTCCCGGACCTGGCGCAGGAGAAGCTCAACGTCAAGGTCGTCGCGGCCATCTCGCCGCAACTGTTCTGGTCCGAGTCCAAGCGCTACCAGGAGAGCGTCCTCTCCGCCAGCGAGTGGATGGACTCCATGGTGGTCGCCAACCGTGGCCGGCGCACCCTCACGGACTGGATCCCGCACCGCATCGCAGCGGAGTACGCCATGACGCCCGACTGGGACGACCGCTGGCGCACCGGTGGCTCTGTCGAGGAAATCGTCGAGGAAGCGCACCTGTCGCCGCGCTGGCTCCTGCAGGGCATCGAGCGCTTCGTCCGCGAGCGCGACACCCGGCTCCGCCGGCTCCGCGAAGCCGTGGAACAGGCAGAGAAAGCCTAGTCGGGCGGAGCCCAACGAGGCCACCGCAGCGCCACTCGAGTCGCCCCCGGTACTGCAGGCGGCCGGCGCACGTCATTTCCTCGGCCAGCCTCTGCTCCGCGCCGGCCCTTCGTCCCTTGTTGAGCACATTCTGCGCTCAGCGCTACAGTTTCCCTTCCCTCGTCACCCCCACCACCAGACGTCGCTTACACCCTGCCCCTCGGACAGCGCTCAGGTGCCGGAGAACGGTGAGCGCTCTCTCCGAGTCCCGGCCCGAGAGAGCGGAAAACAACGAGAGGTCTGGCACGCTCGGTCCGCGACTCCGATGGAGAACAGTGAGCGCTCGGTTCAGGCTCCACTGCCGGAGGTTCGTGCACTCAAAGGGTGCACTGTCTTGTGATCGTGCACTCGTTTTGTGCACCCGGCCCCCTGGGTACGACACCACGGCTTGCATTCGCCGTTTCTAAAGGAAGATTCGTGCCGGACAGAAGGATTCGTGCCGGAAGGAAGATTCTTGCCTGATAGAAGATTCGCGCCGGTGGAGGAATGTGGGGCTGCTCGTGCCCGAGTCCTAGGTGTGAACGCTGTTGACGAACCGTGTCGCCGGCGTAGTCAGCGCGGTAGACAGGAGGACCACAGAAGCCTCGGCCCGAGAGGCGACGCGCGAAACTCTTCCCATGCCCGGAATTGTGAGGCTTTTCACCTGCAGGGATCCGTGGTGAACGCTTGTGACGCTTTCACCGGCGCCGGGGCGATCAACGGGCCCGTGTGGTCCCTGCACCCGTGGCACGGGCGTTGCCACGGCGGCTGGCGGCGAGCTCCGGTGGCAGGCCGAACTGGACGTCTTCGCGAATGAGCTCGCGCTCCTCGATCTGTGCCCCCTGCGCCGCCAGCCAGGCAAGCACCTCTTGCACCAGGTGCTCGGGCGCCGATGCACCGGCAGTGACGCCGACGTGCTCGACTCCCGCGAGCCAGGAGGGGTCGATGTCGGCCACTCCATCGACGAGGTAAGCGCGCGCCCCGTTTTCTTCGGCCACCTCGCACAAGCGCTTGGAATTCGAACTCGATTCCGAACCGAGCACGAGGACCACTTGGGCCCCGTCGCCCACGAGGGCTTTCACCGCTTCCTGGCGATTCTGGGTGGCATAGCAGATGTCGTCCTTCGGGGGGCCGGTGAGCCGAGGGAAACGCGCTTGTAGGGCGGCGACGATGTCGCGGGTCTCATCGACGCTGAGCGTCGTCTGCGTGAGATAGACGAGCTTGTCATGGCGCGGCAGCTGCAGACGCTGGGCCTCCTCGACGCTGCCCACCAAATGAATGCGCTCCGGCGCCTCTCCGGTTGTGCCCAGGACCTCGTCGTGACCCGCATGGCCGATGAGAAAGATCTCGTAGCCTTGTTTGACGAACCGGCGCACCTCGAGATGCACCTTCGTCACCAAGGGGCAGGTGGCATCGATGACACGTAGCCGCCGGCGCTGGGCATCCTCGCGCACGCTGGGTGAGACACCATGGGCGCTGAAGATGACCACGCGCCCTTCAGGGACCTCGTCGAGGGAATCGACGAAGATGACCCCACGGGTGCGGAACCCTTCGACGACGGCGCGGTTGTGGACGATCTCCTTGCGAACATAGAGCGGAGGCGGAAAGAGATCCAGCGCCAGATCCACGATCTCGATGGCTCGATCCACGCCGGCACAGAAGCCGCGGGGACGCATGGCAGTGGCTCGCACGAAGCGCCTCCTCACTCGGCAGGACCCGAAGTGCAGTGTAGGGCCAATGCGAGTTCCGGACCAGTTCCGAAGCCAGCGGCCCGGAGTGCGCTGGAGAGGGCCCGCGGGGCTGGCGCGGAGGCCTTTACCGGTGAACCCACGTGGCGCGACCCAGGGGGTAGCGATCCCGCCGAGGGGACGAGAGCAAGTCAGGGGAAGACGGCACCGTCAGGGGATGCAACGGTGCCATCAGATGTCGAAACGCAGACCGCCGCGCACGAAGGCGCCGTCCATGTCCACCTTCAGGTCCACGGGAACCCCTTGGATGAGGAAGCCCTGCGAAGGCGATCCCCAATGGTATCCCGCTTCTCCGAACAGACCCACTGCCGGCGCCAGCCGGATGCCGAGACCCGCCGCCGCTTGCCAACCGAAACCGGTGAAGGTCTCGTCCTCGGCCAGCGCGTCGAGCAGGGGATCGCCGGTGCCGCCGCCGCCCACGTTCTCCAGGAACAGCATCTCGTAGGAGAGCGTGGTGGATACGAAGGGCGAGACCGTCTCGCTGACCGGCAGCCGCAGCCGCAAGGTCACGCCCAGCGGCAGGAGGTGCGCCGAGGTGTGATCCGATTCCACCACCTGCAGCGGCAGGTTCTCGAAATTCGCTTGGGAGAGAACCAGCACATTGTCGGTGCTGCGGTAGTAGTAGTCGGCGCTGAAGCCGATCTCGAACACGTTCTGCAACGATCCGCCCACTTCGAATCCCAGGAAGAGGCCATCGGTGGCGCTGTCCTCGCCGACGCGCAGGCCGCCTCCTTTCAGCGCCAGATACGATTCCCGTTGGGAACCGTAGAGGCTGGTGCGAGTACGGCGATGCTCCAGGACCACGCTGCCGTCCACTGGCGGGCCCCAGGTCTTACGCGCATACGGGCTCGGAGCGAACGTGCCCGGGCCTTGCAACCTCTCGCGCCGCCCGACCGCACTGCGGCTGGCCGGTGCCTCCGAGGCGCCTGGCGCGGCCCAGGGACCTGGGTCATTCCGGCGCACGGACATAGAAGAGCTTGTGAGCTGGGACAACCAGGAGCTCGGTCTCTCGGGAGCATCCGGGACCGTACCTGGGGTGAACCCGGAGGCTGCGTCCCGGCTGCGGACCGCGTCGACCGTGAACTCGACGATGGGGTCCCTTGCCGGCACCGCGTCCTGGGCGAGCTCGGGGACTGGTGCGCCACCCGCAGCCTCTCCCGCTTCCCCGGCGCCGGCCTGATCTGCCACGGCGACGGTCCACACGGCGAGAAGCCCTGGAGCGAGCAGCGCTTCGGATTTCTGCATCCATCGAAGCATCTCGGACCTCCCGAAGACGGCACTCGTCTGACGTCTCTATGCACAGAGAGTTCCGCCTCTCGGATCTCTCCTGTGCGCACCGTATGTGCTTGCCACAATTATACTTACATCGACGGCAGAGCGCTCGGACGGAGACGTCGATCAGCGCGCCCGTTGTGCCTTGGACGACAGGCGCGTGTGTCAGGGGCAACTCGAATGCAGCCCATGATACAGGGTTCTTCGAGCGCTGTCGCTTGGCTGCTCCGACCATGCCCCGATGGCCTGTGAGGGGGAATCAGGCACCTGGAGTGCCCCTCCGCAAGCGGGGCAGATTCAGCTCCGGACGTGGACTTCAGCGCAGGACGTGGAGCGCGAACGGGGTCGTGCACGCCGGGCCCGGGGCGTGCTCCATGAGGGTGCTCCCGTCGCGTCGGCGGTAGATGAGGCTCGCCGACACCGTGCCGTGGGTGCCGCCATGCTTGCAGATACGAAAGCCCCGCGCATCCCGGGGCACGTGGCTGGCCAGGAGGCCGAGCAGCAGCTCGCGCACGTCCGGACCGTGAGCCACCGGGAGAGACTGGAGCTCGGAGAGGACGAGTTCGCCGAGGACGTGCTCATTCGAAAGCACATGCGCTCCCGCGCCCAAGGACACTGTTTGCAGGTCGCCGTTCCAGGTCGCGAGGCGCACCGCGCTCGGATCGGCGATCAAGAGGTTGAAGCTGTTGTAGAGCTCGCGCTCCAGCCCCTGCTCCAGGCGGCGGGCGGCAGCAGCGCCGTCGGGCTGCGCCAGCACCTCGCTGCAGAGCAAACCCCGCGACCGCCGCCGGGGGTCGAAATCGCCATCCCGCCGGTTGGTGATCACCACCACGAGGCCGGCGGCGTTGGTGCCGATCCACGTGCCCCCGGCCTGCTCGTCACGCGGTCGCAGGACGCGCATGCCCTCGAGGACGGCGGCGGCCGGCGTCGTAGCCGGACGGGCGTAGGCCTCGTCACGGCTCGCCGCCACCACCAAGGGCAGATCCTCAAGCCAGCGCACACCCACGATCAGCACGCACACGGACGCCACTTCCCGGAGAGTCAACCATTGGCACGAGCCGAGTCGGCATCGGGCCGCGATGGCGACACCACCCAGAGGATCAGATAGAGGATCACCGCGGTGCCACCGCCCAGGCCGAAAAGCACGAAGAGGACGCGCACGAGGGTGACATCGATGTTGAGGTATTCGGCCAGACCCACGCAGACGCCCGCGATCTTCTTCTCGCTCTCGATGCGATAGAACTTCCGCGCCATGGCGCCGCCTCCAGGTGGATCCGTCCCAAGGTAGCACAGGGCCGCACGAGGCATCACCAGACCTTGGCATGTGCATTGCCCCAATAGCGGACGAAGCTTCCAGCGACTCCGTGGTCGTGTCGCGGCGGCTCCTGCCTCCGACCTGGGACGGACAGGATGCGACGTGGACGCAGAACGATGCGCCTCGCCATCGGCGCTGCTTGGTTGCTCGTCTGCACCGCACCTCCCTGCCATGGTTTCACCGTCGACGCCCGCCGGCTCGCCATGGGCGGCGTCGTCATTCCGGGATGCCAGGAGCTGCTGGCGCTGAACGTGGCCTACCACAGTGTCCCGGCCCGACCGGGGGTGACGGGCGTGGTCGTTCCCCTGCCGCTCGGCTTGGTGCAGCTGACCCAGGACATGCCGACCTTCGATCCGCAGAACGAGAACTTCTCCGTCACCCGCTTGGCCAACCTGGCGATGAACCCGCCTTTCTACCTCGAACTGAGCCGGCCTTCGGACCTGGACGGCGACATCACTCTCCGGGTGTCACGCAACGAGTTCTCCATCCTCTTCGAGGACGCGGAAGCCTTGCTGCCGCAAAAGCCGTTCGAGGTGGGTGGAGTGTGGTCCGTCCCCACGGTCGGTACGGCGGTCGGACACACCCGCACCTATCTCTCGCCGCTTCTCTACCTCGAAGGAGAGCTCGCCTTCGACGACGCCTTCTACGCCGTCCTGGCCCGAGGCGAGCCCCTACAGCCCCATTCCACCTACGAGCTCGACGCTCGCGGCGAGACGCTGGCGGGGTTCTCGGTGCACTGTGCCTGGAGCGCGCCGCTGCGGACGGACGTGCGAGGCAACGGACTCTACGCCGGCGCCGGTGCCAAATACCTGCTCGGCCTCGGGATGTCCCACGCCACCTCGCAGCTCGCCCTGAGCACGGCAGACACGATCTTCGGGGCGCAGAACTCGCTGCGCGCCGATTACAACGCCCGCATTCGCTACGCCGAGTTCGGCCAGATCGGCAACGGCTACGGCATCGATCTCGGCCTCGGCTACCGTGCGGGCGCCGTGGACGTCGGCGTCGGCGTGCGCGATCTGGCGGCGCGCGTCCACTGGGGCCACACCCTGGTGTGGGAATCCGTCCTGGATCAGGCGACGGGCCAGGTGCAGAACACCATCGTCGCTCGCAACGACCCCTTCGTGCAGAGCTTGCCCACCCAGGGCACCTTCAACATCGGCTGGATGGGAAGAAGCACGGCGCTGGCAGCAGACGTCACCTCGAGCCGTCTCGGCACCCTGGTGCACTTCGGCGCCGAGCGCCGAGCCGGGCCGCTGGCGATGCGCGGCGGCGTCATGACCGACTACGACGCCCGTTTGCAGTGGAGCGGCGGCTTCGGTATCGGCGCCAGCGGTTTCTCCTTCGACGTGGCGCTGCAGTCGCACCACCGCACCTTCACCGGCGAGCGTGGTCTGATGCTGGCCACGTCCTTCGGGGTGCGGTGAGGAGAACGAAAGCGTGGAGGGCAGAATCGATGACACCCATGGATGAATGGACACGAATTGCCAGGAGGCTCGCCGGGCTCGTGCTCTCGAGCTTGCTCTTGGGCTGCATGGACAACCGCATCACGCTGGAAGTCGACGTGGCGAGCTTCCTGGCTCCGAGCGACCGGAGCGGCCCCTACGACGCACCCGCGGGTTCCCCCGCGGTGGACCACGATCTGCCACCCATCGAGGTCCGCATCGAAGGCTACGACCAGCTGAACAAAGCGGAGTCGGTGGATCTGGAGCTCGAAGTCCGCTTCGACAACCAATCGGGACAGGGCCAGGTTCGCTTCAGCTTGTTCTTTTCCGACAGCGCTACCGGCCTGTTCGAAACGCCGGCAGTGGCGGTGGCCGAAGCGCCTCTCGCCCCGCTCACGGCGAGCACGGGGACCGCGTCGATCCATGGCGATGCCCGCCTGCTCGAACTCTTCCAGAACCGGCAGATGTGGATCGGCATCCGCTTGCACTGGGCGCCCGAGACCGCCGACGCCCTGGTGGGGGACTACACGATCACGCGTCTCCATGCCACGGTGGTGTCGAACCTGGATCTGTTGTGATCCTCCGGCGCGCGGGGGCCGTACCGGGATTCAGGGCGAGGACAGATTGATCAGCGCCGGCTGGGGATCGCGATCCCCCTGCCCGTCCACGGCGCGGGACTCGATCGTGTGCAGGTCGTCGTTCTCCTGCACCTGCAAGCGGCCGGAGAGGTTGGCACCCTCGCGCTGACAGTCTTCCAAGCGCCGCCACGCCCCGGGACCACCGGCGCGCGTCTCGCGGATCTCGATGGCTTCGATGAATCCGTCGCCGGGAAGCGCGTCGAAGGTGATGAAATCCAAGGCGCGCACGCCCGCGGTGACCACTTGGTACGCCATCCGCGTCTCCGGCGGTGGGCGGGTGAGACCTGGAGCGACCTGCACCCGGTCGGTGAAGGTCGAATCCCGTCCCTTCACTTCCACGGTGTGAGTTCCTTCGGGCAGGTGCACCCAGACGACGCGGTCGAGCGAGATGACCATCTGAATCACCTGGCGGGCCGAGCCTTGTTGCACCACCGGTGTGATGCGAACGCCCGTGTCGGTGCGCTCGACGCGGAGCTCTTGCAACGACCAGTTGCCGTCCGGTCCCACCGTGCCCAGGAGTCGCACCGCCAGGGACTCGGAGGGCGCGAGCACGTGGGCGTGCAGCACCGCGTCCACCTGCGCCACCGCTCGTGCGGCGGACACCTTCCCGTTCGCTCCCGCTTTCGAGCTGCTGTCTCGAGTCTCCGTGGGACCTCCGGGCGCATCCGGCGCCGGAGGCGCCCCGGGTGGGCGCTGGCAGGCGAGGCAAAGACCGAGAACCAGTGTGACGAGAAGCCGGGCACCGCGACCCCTACCGCCCTCGAGAATCGACGAGCCCATGTCTCCTCGCTCAGTGCGTGCGCGCGATGATCACGTCGATGCGGCGGTTGAGCGCCCGTCCGTCCTCGCTGTCGTTGGAAGCCACCGGCTGAGTCGAGCCGCGCCCCACCGCGGTGACGCGACTCTCCGTCACCGCGGCATGTTGCAGCAGCCAGTCCCGCACGGCGTTGGCGCGCTCCGTGGACAGGCGCTGATTCTTGTCGGCGTTGCCCTTCCCGTCGGTGTGGCCCTCGACGACGAGCCGCGCTCCGGGGAAGGCGCGCACGGCTTCGACGATCTTCTGTAGGAGCGGCTCGCTCTCGGCGGGAAGCTTGGCGCTGCCGCTCGGGAAACCCAAGCCGTGGAGTCGCAAGACGACGTCGCGATCATCCACCAGCACCTTGCCCTCGGACTGGGTGAACATGTCGCGGACGGCGGTGACCGTGTTCGCCTCCTCGCGGTACGGCTTGAGCTCCGCCACCATGCCCTCGAAGTCGCGGACGTGGTCCTTGAGCTCGGTGATCACTCGCTGGAGCGAATCGGCCTGATCGGTGCGGCGGGCCAGATCGATGCGCAAGCGGTTGCGCTCCCGCACCACGCGGTCGCCCTCCACCTGCAGCTGCTGCAGCACCGGCCCCAGGCCGCGGCTGAAATCGCCCTGCAAGCCGAAGGGTTCCAGATCGCGCTGCGCCTGTGTCTCCCAGTCGAGGACGAGTGCCTCCATCCGGGCGCGGTTGTCACCCTCGCAGCTCTCTCGAATCGTCTCCAGGAGCCAGGTGGCGTGCTCGGCCTCGCGACGGGCCAGGTCGGCCTCGGCTCGTGTGGCCTCACCGATCTCGCCCGCAGCGATCTGCTTTTCCGTGCGCTCCACCGCATCCAGGGCCCGCACGTAGCTGCGCGGCGCATATTCCCCCGCCTTGCCCTTCTCGGCGGCGACGAGGAGCTGACGTGTCCGCCCGACCAATCCCACGCTCATGGCTTCCCTGTACGTCTGATCGTAGAGCCCGAGGAGCGAGGTCGCTTGCCTTTCCGCGGCGTCCCGCCGTCCGGCTTCGAGCTTGCGCGCTGCCGCCATGAGGACGTTCTCGGCGGTTTGCCACGAGGTGGGTGCGACCGAATCGGCCCGGGCCTCCTTGGCCTGTTGCCGCCGTTCCAGCGGTTTCGGCCACAGGTTGCGGGCGCGCTGCATGGCCTCTTCCAGCTCGCCGAGCCGCTTCTCCGCCGTTTCGAGGCTGGCCGTGCTCTTCTGGCTCTCGGCCGCCACCACCGCCTGCTTCGCCTTCTCGTGCGTGGCCGGGGCGAGCACGGCTGCATCCTCTGCTTCCAGTGTTTGCAGGCTCCGCCGCAAGGACGCCTGATCCGCCGCCGCCGGACGGAGCGCGGCGAGAAGGGTCCAGGCCAGGAGGCACACCACCGCGCCTGCAGCACGCTGCCGTTGCCGCCGCCGCGCGTCACCACTCTCTCTCGCTTCGCACACTGCGTTTCTCTCCACGTCCCTTCCTCCCCGCGCTGACGCAACCACTTGCGCCGGGCCGAGTGTGCCCGGGGTTCCGGCCGGCGTCAATCGCTCTGGACGCCGCGCCCCGGCACCACCTAGGATCTCGGCGCCGTACGCTGGAGGGGCGCTCTCGTGCAGGCCGATCTCTTCGATCAGGACTTGAACGCGATTCTCGCCGCCAGCACCTACGACGATTTCGCCGCCCGACTCCGGGCCTACGACTGCAGACGCTGTACGCTTTGCAAGAGTCGCACCCGCATCGTCGTCGACCGGGGCAACCCCAGCGCCCGGATGCTCATCATCAGCGAGCGCCCTGGTGACAACGAGGATCGCGAGGGTCGCGCCTTCGTCGGCCGTTCCGGCGAACTCCTCGACAAGATCCTCGTTTCCATCGGCATCGACCCGGACCGCGATACGCTCATCACCAACGTGGTGAAGTGCAAGCCCGAGATCGATCGGGCCCCGACGAGCGACGAGGCCACCGCTTGCCTGCCCTTCCTGGAGCGGCAGATCGCCTTGGTCCGCCCGCGCGTCGTGCTCCTCCTCGGGCAAGTGGCCCTCAAGTGGATGGATCCTTCGCGCCGGGAGTTCACGATGGAGGAGGAAGCGGGACGTTTCTTCGAGCTGCCCCGCTACCCGGGAGTGCAGTTCATGGTGCTCTACCATCCGGCTTTCCTGCTGCGCGATCCCAGCAAGAAGCGCCCTACCTGGGAGCACGTGCTGCGCTTGAAAACGTATCTCGAGGACCACGCCCAGATCTGAGCGGCTCAGTGCTGCGACCAGGCGCGGAGCGCGGTCAGCAGTCGCAAGGTGCGGTTGCTCTGCGTTCCAGCGACCACCACCTGGACCTCCGCCTGCCGCGACAGCGCCGCGATCACATCGGTGCTGCTCGGACGCGCCTTCTCCGTGGCGCGCTGCTCGTACCAAAACCAGGGTCGTCCGCCGCGGGGCGGCGCCGCGGTCCAAGCCACCGAGGTCGCGTCCAGGTCCGGACAGTCGAGCGCGATGGCCCCCCCGAAGAGATCGGCGCGCACCCACGCCGCCCAGGTGGCGAAGAGGGCGCTCCGCCCCAAGCCGAGGAGCGTGGCGTTGCCGCGCCCGGTGCGCACGGGATAGGTGCTCTCGACAAAAGGCCGCACCGTGTCCACCAGGAAGTCGAGAAGGGAATCGCCGTGGGCCTGGGCCTCCGCCCCCGGCGGTGAGAGCTCGTGGACATCGCCGGTCGTCTCGACGGCGACGACGAGCATTTCCTGCAGGCCTTCGGGCTGGCGAGCGAGGATCTCGTCCAGCGTCCACTCTTCCTTCCCCGCGGCGAGGGCGGCGTCGAAGAGATCTTGTCCGTCGAGAGCGTAGAGCACCGGGTAGCGCCGCGTGCCGCTCTCGGTGTAGTCCGGCGGCAAGAGAACGAAAACGCGGCGGCGCACTCCTGCGGTCCGCCACTCGTGCACGATCACCTTGAGTTCCACGTCTCCGGAGTAGGTCGTGGTCCGCACCGGTTTCGGCGCTGGGGGAGTCGGCACCTGTGGGGCTGCAGACCGTGCTGGTCCTGCAAACAGCAGTGCTGCCAACAGGGCGGCGCCGCAAAACACGAAGCGCAGCGCGGCACCGCCGGGACCCACGGGCACGAATCGCCGCGCCTGCCGCCGCGCTCGCACACCGCACTCGAGCCGAGAGAGCAAGGGACGACCTCCCAGGGTCGCGCCGATCATGCACGTCGTTTCGCGGCGCCTGCAAGGGACCGGGGCGCTCCGCTCGCGCGGCGTCGCAGCGGGCTTCCCGCCGCTACCTTCGCCCTCCCCCGACGTCCTCGCCGCGGGATGGCACGCGGGTTGCCCTCTTTCCAGGCGCCGGCGCCAAGAACCGGCAACGACGAGTTCTTCGCGAGCCAAGGAGAAGACCATGAACTTCGAGATCGAGTTCGAGGAAGTGCAGGAGAAGAAGCGCTCCCTCGGACTGCTCGTAGCCTGTGCCTTGGCACTCGTCGGTTGCGTGTGTCTCTGGCGCTCGCTCACGTAGCATCTCCTTGACCCGCGATCCACGCGCTGCGGCGGCCGCCCACTCGACGGCCGCCGCTTCATTCTTACCCCGGAGCTTCCTTTTCCTCTCCCCGGATGCTAGGGTGCCTCATCCGGTTCGCCGCCCCTGGCCCGCGCGCGGGCCGACCGCCGCCGCAGGAGGCGCCCCATGGAACGGCCTACGAACCGGCTCCTTCAGGCCACGAGTCCCTACCTCTTGCAGCATGCCTACGACCCGGTGGACTGGTATCCCTGGTCGGAAGCCGCCCTGGCGCGGTCACGCCAGGAGGACAAGCCCATCTTCCTCAGCGTGGGCTACTCGTCCTGTCATTGGTGTCACGTGATGGAGCACGAGTCGTTCGCCGATACGGAGACGGCGACACTCATGAACGCGCTCTTCATCAACATCAAGGTGGACCGGGAGGAGCGCCCCGACATCGACGACATCTACATGCAGGCGGTGCAACTCTTCACCGGCGGGCACGGCGGCTGGCCCATGAGCGTGTTCTTGACCCCCCAACTCGAGCCGTTCTTCGCCGGCACCTACTTCCCTCCCGGACCGCGGCATGGCATGCCGGGCTTCAAGACCGTGCTACAGCTGGTGGCCGACGCCTACAAGGAGCGGCGCGGCGATGTGGCACGCACGGCGCAGCAGGTGGTGTCGGCGCTGCAAGCGTCCCGCCCGCCGGCAGAGGCGGAGACCCCGGATGGCGACATCCTCCGCGGCGCTTTCGCCATTCTGGAACGGCTCTACGATCCGGCGCATGGCGGCTTCGGCGGCGCGCCGAAGTTCCCGCACAGCATGGATGTGTCCTTCCTGCTCCGTTACGGCAGGCGGAGCGGCGACTCGAACGCCACCTCCATGGCCTTGGAGACGCTGCGCCGCATGGCGGCCGGCGGCATCCACGACCAGCTCGGGGGCGGTTTCCATCGCTACGCCACCGACGCGCGCTGGCTCGTGCCGCACTTCGAGAAGATGCTCTACGACAACGCCCTGCTCGCACGGGCCTACTTGGAAGCGTTCCAGGTGAGCGGCGAGCCGTTCTTCCGCGACGTCTGCACCCGCATCCTCGACTGGGTGAGCCGTGAAATGACCGGCCCCGACGGCGGCTTCTACAGCGCCCTGGACGCCGACAGCGAAGGCGCCGAAGGCAAGTATTACGTCTGGACCCCAGCGGAAATCGAGGCGGCCTGCGGCCCCGAGACCGCGCGGGTGCTCTGCACTTACTTCGGCGTCTCGGGGTCGGGAAACTTCGAGGCGCACACCAACATCCTATGGGTGCCGCGGGCTGCCTCTTTCGTCGCCGCCGAGCTCGGGATCACGGAGGCAGCGCTGGAGAATGTCGTCGAGGCCGGCCGGCGCGAGCTCTTGGCGGCCCGCGCGCGCCGCGTCCGACCGGGACTGGACGACAAGGTCGTCGCCGCTTGGAACGGCCTCATGATCCGCGCCTACGCCCAGGCGCATGCCGTGTTGCGGCTGCCGGAGTATCGGGCCCGCGCCGAAGCCGCCGCCGAGCTGATTCTGCGCCACGGCCCGCAAGGCCCCTTTCGCACCCTGCGGCAGGGCCGCACCTCCGGCCCCGGTTTCCTCGACGACTGGGCGTGCATGATCGCTGCTTTCCTCGATCTTTACGAAGCGAGCTTCGCACCGCGCTGGCTCGAACTGGCGCAGGAATGGAGCGCGCGCCTGGACGCCGAGTTCGATGATGGTGCCGGAGGCTGGCGTTACACCGGGAGCCAGCACGAGAAGCTGCCGGCGGCAGCGCGCAATTCCCTGGACACCTCGACACCTTCCGGCGGCTCGGTGCACACCGGGAACCTGCTCCGACTCGGCCTGCTGACCGGCGAGGAGCGCTGGCGGGAAAGGGCGGAGCGCAACCTGCGCGCTCAAGGCATGGAGCTGCGGCAAGCCAGCACCGCCATGGGGGAAATGCTCTGCGCCCTCGATCTGTACCTGGGGCCTGCGTGCGAGGTCGCCGTGGCCGGCCGAGGCGACGAGGCCGCCGCCTTGGTGCGCGCCGTCTTCGCCCCCTACATTCCGAACAAGGTCGTGGCGGGGTGGCCGGACGCAGGCTCCGCCCCTGAGCTCGCGCTCCTCCAGGGCCGCAGCCTCGTGGGCGACAAGCCCGCCGTCTACGTCTGCCGCGAGCATGTCTGTCTGGCCCCGGTCACCCGCGCGGACCAGGTACGGCAGGCCTTGGAAAAGGCGGTCTTGAGCCCAGCGCGGGAGTCGGCATAGCGGCATCGTTGCGGCGGTGTCCGGGGCTCCATGCTTCGGGCCGAAGTGGCGGAGCCGGGCGGGCACCAGCGGGCGCGATGGGGCTTGCGCCGCCCGGGAAGATGCGTTTCCTTGCAACCGGATCCGCCCCGGCCCGAGAGCAGCGGTGCCGGCTGGGCAGCGCCGGTGGTGTGCTACCATGGCCCCGCTCGGTCGCCGCCCACCCCGCCTTGCTGCGCCGGGGGGCACATCGCCTGCACGCCATGGCCGTGATCGGAAGAACTTCCGCCCGCGGAGGTCGTCTCTCGATGCGCGAACGCCGCACACTGGAGCAGCTTCCGGGGCGGGCGCTCCCGGCGCTCCTCTGCGCACTTCCCTGGCTCACCGCGGCGGTCGTGTGGGCCCAGCAGCCGCAGCCCAACCCCGACGAGATCCAGCGCCAGCGCGAGGAGCTGGAGCGGCGCCGGATCGAGTACAAGGGAGAAAAAGCCCGCGTCGACGACTTGAACGCTCGCGTCGAGCGCTACAAGAAGCTGCGGGAATCGATCCCCTTCAGCAACGTCCCCGGCTCCTCGAACCTGCTCCAGGTGTACGTGAACCGGCACGACGTGCAAGACGTTGCCCGGCAGCTCTACTTCCTGTGCACCGACGCCACGGAAGAGGGCTTCAAGCGCGACTACTGGCGCCCCTTCCTCGTCCTCAACCAGGGCGACAAGTATCCCGGCGGCGTCCCCGAGTACGGGCCCTTCGATGTGCAGCATCCGGAAGAGAACGTCGCCGTGTTCCCGAACGTTCGCAAGCGCGACCTGAGCGCCGTCGTCGCTGAGATCGCCACGGCGGACACGGCCGTCGCTTTGCAGGTCACGACTCCCGTCGTCCAGGCCTACGAGCGCCGGCTGCGCGAGCGGGTGGCGAAGCAGAGCCTGGGTGCAGGGGTGCCGCCACCGGTCACCGGCCCGGCGAGCATGCCCGGGGAGAACACCCTGCCGCTCCTGGCGGCGGGAGCCAAGGAACCGCACGACACCTACCCGCCGCGGCGAATCACCGACGAGGCCTCGCTCGCCGCCAGCGGACGGGTCGAGCGCAAACCCGTGCCGGTGGACCGCGAGATCGCCCTGGATCCGGCGCCGGCGTCCTGGGCCTTGGGGCAGGAAGTGACCATGCTCGGCGCGGGTTACGAGGGCTACAACACCAGCTACGAGCCAGGGAACTTCGAGCTCCTGCCGGAAGGCGGTCCGGTCGCCTTCTTCGGTGGGCGTGATCCCCTGGGGAACCCCCGCACCCAGCCAGGCTTGTACTTCTCCTTCAATCAGAAGCTCTGGCACTTGCTGTTGCTGAACGAAATGGCCTTCGCCGCCTTCAGCGCCGGCGACGCGCCCGCGGTCAACGGGGGCTCGCTCAACGCCGGACTGGACTACGAGATCGGTCCCGTCGGCGGTGCCGCGCTCATCGGCTACGCCGCCTTCAACACCATCGGCGAGACCGATGCGGGTATCTCGATCACTGGCAAGTTGCGCTATGCCCTCGCCCCCCGGGTGTACCTGGGCGCCATCTACACCATCTCCGACGTCGAGATCATCCAATCGGAGACCAACGGGCAGAAGCGCACCGGGATCATCCGCCCCGGTTTCGCCGGCATCAGCCTCACCGTCCGCTGAGAAGCAGACTCGCGAAGGGGGCGCGGTGATCCTGCGCCCAGGAAAGCGGCGCCTGCTGCAATTCCCCTACCGGCGCCAGGCGAGAAGGCCTGAGAACCTCGAGCGCGACGTCGCGGCGGCTGGATTCCCACCCCTCGAGAGCGACGGCGAGTCCCTGCAGGCGACCGAGTTCCTCTCCCAGCGCCGCGGCGATCTCCTTCACGTCGGTGAACGGCACCACCACCACATGGCGATCGAGCGGCGTGTCGTGGGTCTCGCAGCGCCGCAGGAGCACCACGCCCCAGAGGATCGACTGCTCCCAGAAACCGTGCACTGCGCCCAGAGCCTGTTCGAGACGCACGGTCTCGTGCCAGTGCCGAAGCGCCGCCTGCGCCGTGGCGGGAAGAGGGCCACGCGGCCACTCTTTCTCCACCGACGCCAACGCTGCTGCCAGTGTGGCACACCACGCTTCCAGTCCCGGGCCCGCCTCGGCGAAGACCAAGGTCGGCGAGAGACAACCCAGCTGATCGAAGAGCGCCACATCCCGCGCCAGGGCCGCCGCCGTCGCCGCGTTCTGCCCTTGGATCGACACCAGGGCGCCACTCCAGCGGCTGCCATAGTCGAGACAGCGTGGCGGCCGGGGCAGCGACGCCAGCTGCTTCTGCACCGCGGCGATGGCCACGTCGCTGCCCTGGACCGTGACCAGGTCGGCGGCGCTTAGCACGGCGGTTTGCATGACGTCCTCGGCATGGGGCCACCAGAGAACGGCGGTGCTGGCGGCCAACTCCGGAACGAGCGTCGCTAGATCTTCGAGCAGGAACACCGCGAACAGGGGCTCGCGCCTCGCCGGGCGCAGCCACTGCGCCGCGCCCAAGAGCCAGCCACGCAACAGGACGGAGAGCGTGGGTGGGAGGACGTTCCCGGCCAGGATGTGCACCAGACGCCGGGGCAGGCGGCCTTCGCGCTCGAGCTGCTCCAGCCGTGCGACATCGAGACCTTCTTGCGCCCATGCGGCCGCGAGAGATTCTGCAGCGTGCGGCGCGAAGGTCACCTCCCACGCAGCATCCAGGCCCGCGGGCGACAGTGCCGCCGAAAGGGCGAGAGCTTGCCGCCACGGGCCCGGACCGCGAGCGCGCAGTTTCCCGAGGGCATCGGCGAGGTGCTCGAGGCGCGCCGGGAACGAGCGCGACCTCCACACTGTCGCCGCCGCTTCGAGCTCCTGCCACGCATGCGTCACGCCCTCGGCCGCGAGAACCGGAACCTGCAGCTCCGAAGCGCCGAGCGGACGCCAACCTACCGGTGCGGGGCGAGCGGGCAGATGGTAGGAGTGGGGCAAGATCACGAAGTCGGACTCCGCCGGCTGGAAGCGCGCGGTACCTGCTTCCGCGTCTGCCGTGTCCCGCCTGGTGGTGTCCCGCTGGGACGTGTCCCGGTTCTTCGCGTCCCCGTCGCGTTCGAGGTGTTCGTGCATGAGGCCGCAACCGCGCAGCTCGGAGCGCGGGCAGCGTCCGTGGAGGATGAAGCTGGCGCCCCGGGCCTCGCCGAGATCGGCGGTCAGGAAATGCGCCACCGTAGCGCGGTTGCCGAGATCGTGATGGGCCAGCAGGGCTGGACCTCCGGCCTCGTGAGGAGCGCGACACGTTCCGGTGCTCGCATCGAGGAGTCGCGGGCGCAGCCAAAAAGGCATGGACCAGACCTCCTCGTCGGTGACAGCAGCCGTACCCAGCAAAGCAGAGCGCAGCGACAGCGTGTAGTACTGCGAGGCGAGCTCGGTCATGCCGTATTCCGAGACCACGTGTGTCGTAGGCACGCCCAAGTGACGCCCAAGAGCCTCGCGGAGGGCGGGACGCGAGAGCTCCCGCGTCCGGCCCTTGGTGCCCCCGGTTTCGAAGACGCGGCTCCCTGGGGGCAACTGCACCGACCAACGGGAGGCCGCGGCCGCATCGAGCATCTCGACGAAAGCGAAGGCGGTGCCGAGAAGGCAGACGGGCTCGCCCGCCGCCACGGCTTCGGCGCAAGCCTGGCGCAGCTCGTTCCACTGCAAGCGCCCGGCCCGGATACAAGGCGCGCTCGTTGGCGTCCCCCACCGCCGGCGCACCTGCTCCAGCATGTAGCCGAGGGAGGAGTGCGGCGTCTCGCTCCAGGGAGCGACGAGGAAGAGCATGCGGATGCGCTCGACGTCGGGCAGCACATGGTGTCCGAAGCTGCGCCCGAGTGACAGGTCGTAGAGCGCCAGCGAATCGAGGTGCACGACGCCGGGCCGGCCGGTGGTGCCGCTGGTGTGGAAGCGGGCGCATTCCGCCTCGGCCGGGAAAGTGGCGACGCGGGTGTGGCGCAAGGCTTCGACCGGAAGCGGCGGCACCTCTTGCGCGCGCTGCACTGTCGAGGGCGAGGCACCGAGGGCGCGGGCATGGGCGCGATAAGTGTCCACACGCTCGTACTGGTAGGCGAAGAGGGCGAGGGCGAGGCTCTCGAAGCGCTGCTCCTGCGCTTGCATCGCTGCCGTATCGAGACCGTAGCAGGCCGCGAGCGTGGGGCCGGCCGCGACGAAGCCCGCCGGTGCCGACGCCATCCACTCGAGCAGCGCCGCTTCCAGCTCGCGGCTCTCGGCATCGGCTGGCTGCTGCGAAGCGGAACCCAACATGCGGTGACCCTTGGATCAGACGCTGGCCGGGATGCGGCTCATCAGCTCGTCCAAAACCTCCAGCATCCCGCGCCATTGTGCCGCACCGAGCACGTACGGCGGTAAGAGCTCGAGCACCTCGCCCTCGTCCCCGGCAGGCAGGAGGATCCAGCCCCGCCGGAGAGCGGCGTGCACCACCTCCCGCACCCGCGCGCCATCCGCTCCGTGCGGTCCGCCGCACTCGATACCCCAGAGAAAGCCGCGGCCGCGGATCGCCACGACACCTTCCCGACCGGAGAGCAGCGCGGCGAGCTCCTCACCCAAGACGGCGCCGCGCTCCGCCACCCGGGCGGGCCAGTCCTCCTTTTCCAGGAGATGCAGCGTGGCAGACGCCACCGCCGCGGCGAGCGGGTTGCCGAGGAAAGTCTGAGTGTGACGCGCCTCGCCGCGCGAGCGCTCCCAGCATTGCATCACCGCCTTCGTACCGATGCAAGCCGAGAGTGGCAGCCCCCCGGCGAGGGACTTGCCGAGACAGAGTAGATCCGGAACGACGTCCGCCTGGCTGCAAGCGAACCAACTCCCGGTGCGCCCGAGGCCGGTGAGGATCTCGTCGGCGACGAGGAGCCTGCCTCTACGGGTGCAGATCTCGCGCAATCCCGGCAGGAAATCCGCGGCGGGCACGACGACACCGCCGCGGCCCTGGATCGGTTCGACAAAGACGGCGCCGATCGCTTCACCAGCGTCACTGCCCAGCAAGGTGTCGAGCCGCTCGAGGATCTGGTGCACGGCAACCGGAGCTCCGTCTCCCGAGCTCGCGGCCCCGTGCCTGCGCCCCGGGTAGGGCAAGTGCACGACGTGCGGATTGAGCTGAGCGCGGAAGGGGCCACGGAAGTGCGCCCTCCAGGTGAGTGACAAGGCACCGTAGCCGAGACCGTGGTAGGCGCCCTCGAAGGCGACGGCGCCTGGCCTCCCCGTGGCCAGAGATGCCGTCTTCAGCGCCGCCTCGATGGCGTCGCTGCCGGAGCTGCCGAAGAGCACCACCTCCAAGGCCGCAGGAGCGAGGCGGGCGAGCTGCTCGGCGAGCTCCACCTTGAGAGCAGCGGGATGCACGTCGCCCATGGCATGGACCAGGCGCCCGGCCTGTCGCAGCACTGCCGTTCGCTGCACCACGTGCGTGTGCCCCAGGATGCAGACGCCGAAGGCCGCGGTGAGATCGACGAAGCGGTTGCCGTCGGCGTCCCAGACATTGCAGCCCGAGGCGCGTTCCCAGAAGAGCGGGAAGGTGTCGTCGACGAACGTGGTGTCGGCGCACTCGACGCGCTGCAGGCGCGCCGCCAGCTGGCGCGACCGCAGTCCCGGCACCTCGGTGCGCAGCTGCGGCAGGAGGTCGGGAGGCCCCACGTCAAACCCCGCGCTCGACGCCAGGCCAAAGGAGCTTGTGCAGCTGCAGCTGGTAGCGCGCCGGGACGCCGTCTTCCAGCAGCCACTGCGCCAGCTCGGCGCGGATCGGGCTCTCCCAGGCGGGTGAGAACAGGACCGTCACGCGCTCGTGCAAGCGGTGCTCGCGCAGCGTGTCCCGCGCCCACTCGTAGTCGCGCCGCGATTGGATGACGAACTTGACCTCGTCGTGCGCTGCGAGGAGGCTCAAGTTGGACCAGTCGTTGCGCTCCATCTCCCCGGAGTCGGGCGTCTTGAGGTCGACGATCTTGCGCACTGGCGCTGGCACGGGGGCGATGCTGAAGGCGCCGCTCGTTTCCAGCAGCACTTCGTAGCCCTCTTCCAAGAGTCGTTGCATGAGCGCTACCGCCGCCGGCTGCGCCAGGGGCTCCCCTCCCGTCACCTCCACGAGCCGCACGGGGTAGGAATGCAGCTCATACAGAATGGCGTCGAGACTCATCCAGCGGCCTTCGTAGAAGGCGTATTCGGTGTCGCAGTAGTTGCAGCGCAGCGGGCAACCGGTGAGGCGCACGAAGGCGCAGGGTCGGCCCGCCTGAGTCGACTCTCCCTGCAAGGAGTAGAAGATCTCGTTGACACGCAGTTCCGTATGCGACATCGCCTCGCCCTCGCCCTTCGCCGGCGCAGCCTTTCATGATAGCGCCTTCGTCACGCCCGTGCCGGCAGCGGCGGTCCGGGAGGGGAGCGTGAAAAGAAGGAGACCATCATTCTGGGCTTGACCTCTCGGCAGCGCAGCGTTAACGTTTCCGCTGCGGGGGAGACGAACCCTGCGGTTAAGGACCAAAAAAGAATCGAGCCAAACGCGAACTTCGCAGTTCGTCCTCGATCCAAGGACCGTGATGGAGTGCCATTGGCACTCCGGATCCTGGTAAAGGTACCTCGGACAGCCGAGGTACCTTTTTTTTCGGCGCCGCAGTGACTCTGACGTCGCCTGAGGCTGGGAAATACTGGTGTGGGACCCTCGTCGAGGGGAAGTCGTGGACCACTGGCTGGCTGCATTGGCGCAGATCGACACGGCGCTCTTCCGCTGGATCAATGGCGGTCACAACGCCTTCTTCGATCGGCTCATGCCCTTCGTCACCGAGCTCGGCCACTGGGAGGTGCCGATCCTGGTGGCGTGGACGGCGCTCCTGCTCTTCGGCGGCTCCCGCGGCCGCACGGCGGCGCTCCTCGTGGTGCCGCTGTTGGCGCTGAGCGACCAGCTGAGCAGCAACCTCCTCAAGGACCTCTTGGATCGGCCACGGCCCTGCAACACTTTGGCCGCTGTGCATCTGCTCGTCGGTTGTGGCTCCTCCTTCTCCCTCCCCAGCTCGCACGCCGCCAACTTCAGCGCCGTGGCGCTGCACCTTTCCTGGTTCTACCCACGGGCAGCACCCTATCTGGGTGGCTGGGCGCTCTTGGTGGGCACTTCCCGTGTCTACGTCGGCGTGCACTATCCTGGCGACGTACTGGTGGGGTTCCTGGTGGGGATTCTGGCGGCTTGCGTCGTGCGCGGTCTCTACCGCGGCGCGCTCGCGCTGCGGCGCCGGCAGGTTTCTGCCTCGACCGCAAGGTGAGAAAGACTAGCCCTGCGACTCGTTGCGCTGGAACCAGGGCGTCTCGCCGAGGATGCGATCGGCCACCTCGGTGGTGAGCGCGTCGGCGTTGACGACGAGACCGCGCAGGTTCCGCCGCACCCGGCGCGAAGCGCGATTGCACCAGGAGCGGGTCATGGCGAGCTCCTGGGCGCAAGAGGCCCCGGCCTTGAGCAACGTGTCGGTGCGGGACGTCACCGCCACCATGGCGTAGGTGTCGATGACCACGTCGGCGATGCGCCGCAGCAAGTACTGGCGGGCGACGAAGCTACGGCCGTGGCGGCGGAGCAAGCCTTCGACATGGCCGGGCAGGCGGTGCACTGCCGTCTCGATGCGGCTGGCGCACTCCGCCAGCTCCGGGTGGATGTCCCGCAGGCGCTCGCGCAGGAAGGTCTGCTCCACCCGGCGCCCGAAGTAGCGCGAGAGGACGCCGAAGTCACGGGCTGGATGGCGCAGCGCCCGCGCCACCAGCTGCAGCTCCTCGCCGGGCCCGCGCAGCCCCATGCCAGCGATGAAGAGACGCAGGATCTCGTTGGTGCCCTCGAAGATGAGATTGATGCGCGCGTCTCGCAACATGCGGCCGAAGGGGTATTCCTCCATGAAGCCGTTGCCGCCGTGGATCTGCAGGGCCTCGTTGACCACGAACCACAGGGTCTCGCTGCCCAGGATCTTGCAGATCGCCGCCTCCAGGCTGAAGTCCTTGAGGCCGCGGTCGGCGATGCCGGCGGTGAGATAAGTGGCGCTCTCCACCGTCCAGGTGCGCGTGCTCATCTCGGCGAGCTTGTCCTTGACGAGCTCGAACTCGGCGATGGCGTGGCCGAACTGCCGGCGCTGCCGGGCGAACTCTGCCGCCAGCTCGATCAGCTGGCGCGAAGCCCCGACGCACCCCGTGGCGAGACCCAAGCGGCCCTCGTTCAGCACCCCCATGGCGATCTTGAAGCCGCCGCCCACCTCACCGAGGAGGTGGTCCGCCGGCACCCGCACGTTCTCCAGGTGCACCTCGTTGGTCTCCGAACCGCGGATGCCGATCTTCTTCTCCGGCGGCCCGATGACGACACCAGGCAGGTCGCGGGTGACGACGAAGCAGGTGACCTTCTGGTTTTCGTTCCGCGCGCTCGGCAGGTCCACCTTGGCGAAGACGGTGAAGACGTCGGCGAAGCCGGCGTTGGTGATCCACTGCTTGGTGCCGTTCAACACCCAGGCGTCGCCGTCGGCGACGGCGCTGGTTTGGATGCTGCCGGCGTCGCTGCCGGCGCCGGGCTCGGTGAGGGCGAAGGCGGCGTACTTCTCCCCCGCCGCCAGGGCGGGCAGGAAGCGATGCTTCTGCGCCTCCGTGCCATACAGGATGATGGCCTTCATGCCGATGGACTGATGCGCCCCCACGGTCACGGCCACGGCGGCGGAATGGCGGGAGATCTCTTCCAGCACCTTGCAGTAGGCGGTGACGCTGAGACCGCTGCCGCCATACTCCGGCGGGATGATGATGCCCATGACGCCGAGACCAGCGAGCGTGTCCAGCACCTGCCGCGGGATGGCACCCTCGGCATCGATCCGGGCGTCGTCGATGTGCTCCGCGGCGTACTTGCGGATGGACTCGCGCAGCATCTGGACGACCTCGGCCTCGTCCGGACCCATGCTGGGGAAGGGGAAGAGGAGATCTTGGGACAGCTCGCCGGTGAAGGCGCCGCGCGCGAAGCTCCGTGACATCAAGGGCACCTCCTCGAGACCGCCTGGGGAGCAGCAAGGATCAGGCCGCCGCGAGCGGGAAGGACCAGGGCGCCACCATCATAGGGTCGAGAGAGGTGTCGAGCCTTCTCTGGTGTCGAGTCTGCAGAGGGGGAACGCGCCTTCCCCTCAGGGGATGGAGTAGAAGGAGAGCTCGATGCTCGCCGACAGGGAAGCCCGGTTGGTCGGACCGGGACCGAAGGGGTTGTAGAAAACGACGACCCACTCGCCCGGATCGGGGTGGAGATGGAGCTGGGTCGGCCGGGTCTCGCCGTAGGGTGGCTGTTCGTCCGGCAGCTGCGGCCAGAGGATCCGGAGCGGCGGTGGCGGCTGCTGGTTCTGCTTGGCGTCCTCGCGCTCCTGATTCTGCAGATCCGTCTGCTCCTGGGCGAGCACGGCGAGAGGCTTGCCGGCGTTGGCCGGGTCGGCGTACACCGAACGCGCGAGGACGTACGCCTCCACCTCGATCTCGCCTCTCAGATTCGTCCAGTTCACCAGAATCTCGGGGTGATCCTTCTCTGGAACCGAGACGAAGACCTCCACCCGAGTACCACCGTCGACGGGCCGTCTTTGGAAGGAGTCGACCGTCAGAGTGCGGCGCTCCACGCGGGCGAAAGTCTGGGTGTCCTCGCAGGCCGGGAGGAGGAAGAGCAGGGAAGCGAGTCCCGCGCCCATGAACCCGGCCCCCGCCTGCAGTCTTTTCCCCATGCTTCGTCTCCTTGCTCCCGCAGCGCCGGGGAAATATAACATCACTCTGGCGGCGGCGCGAGTCCCGTGGTCGCCGCCCTCCCGGGAGCCCGCTTGAGCGACACTGGACCACAAGTACCAGAAGCCTCGGACCCGTACGCCAAGTTGCAGTACGGCCGGCTCTTCGCCTGGCCCGAGCGCCTGCAGCGGGAAGGCCCCTTCCTGCTGCAGGTGCTGCAGGAAGGACCCGAGCCGAGCCTCCTCGATCTGGGCTGCGGCACCGGCGAGCATGCGCTGCACTTCGCTGGCGCCGGCTACCGCGTCCTCGGCGTGGATCGCTCCGAGGCGCAGCTCGAGCAGGCGCGCCCGCGCGCCGCCGGCACCAGCGCTCGCTTCGTCGCCGGCGATCTCGTCCGCCTCCACGAAGCGCTGGGAGAAGAGCGCTTCGGCACCGCCTTCTGTCTGGGGAACACACTCGTCCATCTCCAGGAAGCGAAAGAGTTGGCAGCAGCGTGTCGCGGTGTCCATGCGGCGCTGCGACCGGGCGGCGCCTGGGTGATCCAGATCCTCAACTACGCGCGCCTGGCCCAAGGCGAGCGCCATCTGCCCCTGCAGTTCCGCCCCGATGCAGAGGGCGAGATCGTCTTCCTTCGCCTGTTGCGCCATCTCCCGGACCGCCGCCTGCAGTTCTTCCCCACCACGCTTCGCCTGCGACCGGAGGCAGCGGTGCCGGTGGAGGTGGTTTCCAGCCACGTCACGACGCTACGAGGCTGGCAGCGCGACGAACTGGAGCCAGAGCTCCACCAGGCCGGCTTCGAATCGATCGTCTGGTACGGAGACTTGTGCGGAAATCCCTTCCAGCCGCAATCGTCCACGGATCTCGTCTGCGTCGCGCGGCGCCACTGAGCGCCGCCGCCCCTTTCCTGTCCTTTCACGCCAGAAATCGCCGTATGGCGGAACGGCTCTTGCCAACCCGATGCGAGCAGCCCGGTCCACACGCGACGTCGGGCGCAGCACAGTGGAAGCGCGCGGAACGACCGCCTCCGGGCGCGTCGGACGCGCAGAGCCCAGATGGAGAGGTAGGCGATGAACAAGAGCACCCGGATCCTTCTCGCTCTGGCCGGCTGCGCGCTGCTCGGTGTTTCGAGCGCCGCGGCGCGGATCGAGAGGGTGAACCTCGAATTCAGCCCGTATGCCGGTGCACTCGTGGTGGACGAGCAGCTCGGCTTCACCGAACGTGTTTCGCCCCTGGTCGGGGCGCGGCTCGGCATCGCCCTGTCGCCGCGGATCGCCTTCGAGGCCCAGGGCGGCTGGTCGCGCTTCGAGCTCCCCACCACCGTCGAGCCGGTGCAGCGGGACCTGGGGATGGTGAGCGGGGGATTCTCCCTCGATCTCACCAGCCACGCGCACGTCCGGCCCTTCATCACCATCGGCGGCGGTTACGCCGAGGACATGAGCACCGACGCGGCAGGCGCCATCCAGGATCCCTTCGCCCAGATCGGCGGAGGCCTGAAGATCGTGGGCTCGAGCGGCCTCGGTGTGCGCCTCGAGGCCTGGCAGCTCATGCTCGGCACGCGCAGCAGCGGCACCAACAACGTGATGCAGAACACCGCCATCGGCGCGCGTCTCGTTCTGCCTTTCGCCCGCAAGCATGGCGACATCGACGGTGACGGCGTGGCCGACAACCGTGATCTCTGCGCCTCGACGCCGAACGGCGCCACCGTGGATGCCAAGGGCTGCCCGACCGACGGCGACAGCGACGGCATCTGGGACGGCCTCGATCTGTGCAGCGCCACGCCGGCGGGAGCCAGCGTGGATGGTTCCGGCTGCCCCGCCGACGCGGATCGCGACGGCGTCTTCGACGGCATCGATGTGTGCGCCGCCACCGTGGCCGGCGCGGTCGTGGACGCCCGCGGTTGTCCCACCGATGGGGACAAAGACGGCGTGGTGGACGGCCTCGACAACTGCCCGGACACGCCGGCGGGTACGCGCGTCGACGCCTCGGGCTGCAAGATCTCCCAGCTCGAGTACGAGATGCTCGACACCGGCAAGCTCCGCCTGCAGGGAGTCAACTTCATCACCGGCAGCGCGCAGCTGGATCCTTCCAGCTTCGCCGTCCTCGACGAGACCGGCGAGGTGCTGTCGCGCTGGCCGCAGCTGCGCATCGAGGTGGGCGGCCACACCGATTCGCGGGGCAGCAACGCGACGAACGCCAAGTTGTCCGAGCGCCGCGCTCAGGCAGTGGCGGACTATCTGCTGTGGAAGTTCCCGCAGATCAGCAGCTCGCAGCTGCGCGTGCACGGCTATGGCGAGGAACTGCCCGTGGCTTCGAACGTGGACGAGCAGGGCCGCTCGCGCAACCGTCGCGTCGAGCTCACCGTGCTCAACCGCGAGGAGCTGCGTCAGATCCAGGACTCGCAGAAGCAGCAGCAACAGCAGCAGCAGCAGGAGCAGCAGCAGCCGCACTAGGAGGTTGCGTCAGGGCGTCCGGTCCCGCCTGGGGCCGGACGCCTGGGCGCCCCGCCCCAGGGTCCCGACGTCTGGTCCCGATCTTGCAGATTGCGAGACGAGACGACCCTCTGGAAATGGGCGGGAGAGGCGAGGTCCTCGGCGAAGTGCGTCACGTGTGGTGCGGGGATGGGTCGATGGATGCGACCGAGAACCGCCGCGATCTCCCGCCCTTTCCATTCTGCCCCACGCCCGGCGCTTTCTGCCTCTGAACGCACCGATTCTCCCTGCTCCGATTCCCACCCGTCTCCCCACCTCCGATTTCCACCGGTCTCCCCTGCTCTGATTTCCACCAGGTGTGGTGGAGAAACCGTCAGGCGCCGAATTCCCGCCCCACCGCTTCCAGTCGCGCCCCCAGATCTGCCAGCGGCTCATAAACTCCGGCCGACAAGAAAAGCGTCCCCGCTTCACCCACCGGGACACCGGTTCGCGTCAGGACGAAAGCGCGGCGCGCCAGCGCCTCGCCTGCCGCCTGGGCGTCGTCCGCCAGCTGGAGGGCGTAGTCCACCAGCACCGCACCTTGGTCCTCCAGGAAGACCAGATCGAGACACACCTCGAGAAGGGCGGCGCCGGAGGCGTGCAACAGTCGGGTGCCGCGCCAGAGCTGTGACGCCGCCTGGGCCCGCGCGTGGATCGGCAGAGCGAGAGACGGCAGCAAGAGAGCGAGAGCTGCATCGATGTGGCTCGTGGCGCCGAGTCGCGCTGCGACCTCGCGGGCACAGGCGCCGAGGATGGGGGCCGAGGCGTCGAGAGGCACCTGCCGCAGCACTTCGTGCAGCAAGGCTTCGAGTCCCCGGGCCGTCCCCCACTCCGGCTCGGTGCAGCGGCGGACGCGAGGCTCGCTGCCGCGACGCAAGAGTGCCGCGTGCGCCACAGACCAGGCTTGGCGTGTCTCGCGCAGCACCTCCACCTCGGCCGCCGGGCGCGGCGAGGGCGCACTCCGCACCGGGGGGCGCAGCTCTCCTGCCTGGACGATGCACCATGCCGCTTGCATGGGGGTCGTGGCCCCGGCCGGCACCGGCGCTGGCAGCTCGCCGAGGGGGCCATCCCCCAGCGCTCCCGGGACCTCCTGCAGCGCCTTCAACAAGCCTTCGGCGCGCCGGCCGGCGAAGGCGCCCACCGCCAAGTAGTCCCGCGCCCGCGTTGCCGCGACGTAGAGCAAGCGCTTCTCCTCGGCGCGCTCGCGCTCGCGCTCCCGCGTGGCGAGCGGGGCCCAGCCCGGTGCCTGCAGCGCCGCACCGAGATCTGTGGCTTGCAACCGCATCTCCGCCGTGCCCTCGGCGCGGTCGTAGACGATGGCCTCGTGCTGTGGATTGCCGCGCGCCGCGAGGTTGGCGAGGACGACGCAGGGGAACTCGAGTCCCTTCGCCATATGCACCGTGAGCAGGCGCACCTGCTCCGGGTTCTCCTCCTCCGGCGTCCACTCCGCCAGGCGCGGCGCTTCCTCGTCGAGATCGCGCAGGGCGTTGACGAATTCGCGCAAACCGGCGGGGCGACTGTTCTCGAAGCCGCGGGCTCGCCGGAGCAAGGTGTCGAAGTTGGCGAGGGCACGGTCGCCCTAGGGCTGCGCCCCGTACACCGCCCGGGCCGCGGTGCATTCGAGCAAGCGCGCGGTGACACCGCCGACGCCGCGGCCATGACGTTCGGCGTGCAGCACCGCGAAGGTCTCGAGGGCTGCATGGAGCGGCGATTCCGGCGCCGGCGCCAAGTAGTCGAAGCGGCCACAGCGCTGGCGATGCTGCCAGAGCGCCGCATCGCTGGCGCCGAAAAGCGGTGAGCGCAACGCCGCCGCCAGCGCCAGTTCGTCGCCGGGGTCGTCGATCGCGGCGAGAGCATGGAGCACGTCGCGCACTTCCTGGCGCTGGAAGAAGAGCTTGCCCCCTTCCTGGCGGAAGGGCAGACCGGCGGCGCGCAGAGCATCCTCGTAGTGTTCGATGCCGGAGGTGCGGGCGAAAAGGAAGGCCACGTCGCCGGGCTGCAGTGCCCGTGCACCGCTCGCCTGGCGCACCGGCCAGGCTTCGTCCAGGGCCCGTTGCACGAAGGCGACGAGGGCCAACGCCTCGGCGCGCCGGGCGGTATCGGCATTCTCGGCGCTCCCGGCCGCGGGAGGGACGATCCACACCGCCGGCCCGCCGGTGGTGGCGGCGGGCAAGGGCACCAGAGGGACGTGCCGCGGCTGCGGTGGATGCGCCGCACCGGCGCCGAAGAGGGAAGCGAAGACGCCGTTCACCCAGTGCAGGATCGCCGGCCGGCTGCGGAAGTTCTGCACCACGTCGAGGACCTCGCCGCCGGAGCGCCGCACGATGGCGCAGCATTGTTCGTAGACGTCGAGATCAGCGCGGCGGAAGCGATAGATGGATTGCTTCGGGTCGCCCACCAGGAAGAGCTGGGCCCCTACCTGCACATCCTGCCAGGACAACGCCGCGGGGCCTGTTTCGGCGAGGTAGAGCACGAGCTCGGCTTGCAACGGATCCGTATCCTGGAACTCGTCGACGCAGAGCATCCGCACGCGCCGGCCGAGATCACGGCGCACTGCCAGGTCGTCACGCAGCAAGGCCCGCGCTTCGAGCAGCAAGTCCTGGAAGTCCAGCACTCCGAGCCGGCGCTTCTCCTCGGCGTACGCCGCCAGGAAGCGTCGCGCCCAGAGCAGCGAGCGCCGCAGCACTCGTCCCGCCAGATCTTGCTGCAGCGCCTCGAGCCGTGCTTGCAGCGCTTGCCGCAGCGCCTTGCTCGTCTCCAGGCCACCAGGAATCCAGGACTCGCGCCGACCGAGCCCGGGCTTGACGCTCGTTCCTTGCAGGAAGAACGCGGGCCACGCCTCGTGATCGAGGTCTTCGAGCGCCTCGAAACGCTGTGCCAGCTGTTCGAGATGCAACCGGCCCCGGTCGTTCCGATCGCGGCAGTGGTCCTGGGCGTGTTGCCAGCTGTCGCGCACTTCCTGTCGCAAGGCTTGCAGACGCGTTTCCAGGGCCTCGGTCTCCGGCGGCAAGCGCACCACCTCGGCGAGATCGCGATTGTCGTAGAGAGCGCGCACCACGCCTTCGAGATCCGGGTCGAGGCGCACGCCGGTCTGCAGCGCGGCGCGCAGCAGCTCGGCGCCGCGCGGATCCTCCAGCTCGCGGTCCACCCAGCGACGCCAGAAATCGCGCTGCAGCTGCAGCGCCTCCAGCTCGTCGAGGACGCGGAACTGCGGATCCAGTCGCGCTTCCGCCGGACGCTCACGCAGCAGGCTCGAGGCGAATGCGTGGATGGTGGAGATCTGCGCCCGATGCAGTTCACCGAGGGCTCGGCGCAGGCGCGCCTGCGCCGCCGCCGGCGCAGCGGGCACGCGCGTCTCCAACGCCTGACGCAAGCGCAGCCGCAGCTCCCCCGCCGCTTTCTCGGTGAAGCTGATCGCCACGATGCCGGCCATGTCGGCGACGCCGCTCTCCAGCGCGTGCAGCAGCCGCGCCACCAGGAGTGTGGTCTTGCCCGTACCCGCTCCCGCCTCCACCACGAGCGGCCGATCGAGGCTCTCCACGATGCGGGTGCGCACCGCCTGATCGGCGGGCTTCCAGTCTTCGGGAAGGAGCGTGTCAGTCATCGTCCTCCGTTCCCTTCCCGAGCGTCTGCAGCTCCAGGCCGAAGTCGGGCAACGCTTGCCAGCGTGCGTCCTGCCGGCTCGCCGACTTGCGCTGCACCAGGCGCTGGATGCGGGCGTCGCACAGACCGCGATAGTCGCAGGCGCGGCAATGCACCCCGTTCTCCCCCGGCTGCGGGAAGAATTCTCCTGCCTCGATCCCGGCCGCCACCTCCCGCACCAGGGTGTCGAAGTCCGCTCGCCGCGCCAGCACCCGCGTGCCAGCCAGGCGTTGCACCTCGAAGCCACCGCGGCGGGTCACGTGGACGAAGCGGCCCTCGCTGTGCTCCAGGCAAGCCGTGTCGCCGCGGCTGGCGGCGAGCAGGTAGAGCACCAGCTGCACCGCCCCGGGTTCGCGTTTTCCGGCGCGGGCCCGGCCGCTCTTGTAGTCCACCACGCGCAGGCCCGGGTGGCGCAGGTGCCGGTCGATGCGGTCGATCTTGCCGCGCAAGCGCAAGGCATCGGCGCCGCGCTGCACCGCCGGCGACACCGGCCCCTCGGGGCCGAAGGCGAATTCGAAACGCCAAGGCACCCAGCCCGGATCTTCCGCCGCCCGCTGCCGCTCCTGGCGCAGGAAGCGCACCAGATCGTCGCGGAGCTGTTGCTTGCGAATGTCCCAGAGCAGCGTCGCCCGCTGCGCTCCTGTCTCCTCGCGGGCGGCGAAGCAGGTGCTCGCCGCTTGCAGCAAGCGCTCGCGCAGGGTCGCGAAGCTGGCCGCTTCGAAATCGACATCGTCCGACTCGAGACCACGATGGAAGGCTTCCAAGATTCGATGGACTAGGATGCCCACCTCCAGCGCGGAGGGTTCGCGACGCTCCTCACGCTCCAGCGGTTCCAACCGCAGCTGCTGGCGGAGGAAGAACTTGAACGGGCAGGTGGAGTACAGCGCCAGCTGCGAGGCGGAGAAAGGCTGCGAGCGCACCCGACCTGCGAGCTCGCTCCGCAGGGCTGCGTCGGCGAGGAGACCGTCGAAAGCGGTGAAGCGCCGGCGCACCTGCCGGGAAGCGGCGAGGGCGAGGCCGCGCGCCGGCCCGGGGCCCAGCAGGCGGACGTAGCGCCGCGCTGCCGGCGGCGGCAGCGCCGCCACGGCGATGTCGTCGAATTCCTCCAGCGAGAGGATGGGTCCGGCCGACGGCGTCTCGCGACGGCGCAGCGGCACGCGCTCGCACCAGGAAAGTCGGGCGAAGTCTTCGTAATCGAGGCGGCGACCTTCGCGCCCTTCCGCCAGCTCGAGGAGCAACTCGGAGGGCAACCGCGCCGCCCCCGTCGCCGGGTCGAGGCGGGCGTAGCCGAGCACCAGCTGGCGGCGGGCGCCGGCGCTCGCAGCCTGGAAGAGCCAGCGCTGCCGCTCGAGCTGGTCGGCACGCAGCGGCAGCGCACCGGGCAGGCCGCTCTTGTCGCCGACGACGGCGCGATCCCGGTCGGGAAGAACGGGATCCTCGGCGACCGGCCCGGGCCACTCGCCTTCTTGCAGACCGGCGAGGCAGAGCACGTCGAAATCCAGACCGTAGAGCTCCTCCGCGGTGCCGAGAGTGACGCCGCCCGGTCGCGACGCCGGCGCCGGCACCCGCGCTTCCCCCAGCAGGTGGCGCAGCGCTTCGCGAAAGTCGGAGCGCGACGGCCGCGGCGCCGGCAGCGCGTCCAAAGCGGCGAGTGCGGCGAGTGCGGCGCGCAGGGCCCGCGTTTCTTCCGTGTCGACAAAGACGCGCTCCACGCACTCCGCCGTGAGGGCGGCGAACTCGCTCCAGCGCGCCCGAGCCGGGAAACGGCGCAGCTCCGCTACGAGGGCTTCTGCGACCTGCGCCAGCTCGGCGCAAGCCGCCGCTGCGGCGAGCGCCGTACGGGAGGGTGCCTCCGCCTCCGGCGGCCGGCTGTCCAGGAGCGCCTGTCGCTCCCGCCTGAGCTGCCGGCGCCAGGCTTCGATGCCGACGCCGAGCCCGGCGCGTCGCGCCACCCGTTCCCACGCCGAGGGCACCGGGTCCGCGGCGATGCCGGCCCACTCCTGCCAGCGCGCCGGAACGAGGAGGAGGAACTCCAGCACCGGGGTGGTGGCGAACTCGCCGTCGGCGAGATCGAGGAGACGCGAGAGGGCGCGGCCGGAACGCCGCGAGGCGAGGGCGAAGAGCGTGGGTGCGGTGATGGGCACGCCGGTCCGCTCCAGCGTTTCCGCCAAGAGAGGCAGCGCCGCGGCCGTGCGTGTCACCACCGCCATGCGGTCGAAAGGCACCTCTCGATCGGCGGCGCGCAGGAGCCGCCGGGCGACCTCCCTTGCCTCCGCCTCCTCGCCAGGGGCCGAAAGAATCTGCATCTCGACGGCCGCAGCAGGAGGAGCGGCCGGTACGGGAACTGGTTGGAAGCCTTCCTCTTGCAGCCAGTCCACCAGTCGAGTCGCCGCCCCACGCGGGCAGTAGATCTCCAAGTCGACCTCTTCGTCCCGCGCCAAGGTCAGGAGGAGCCGGCGCTCGAGCACGTTCAGGGCCTCGAAGCCGTAGATCCACAGTCTCCCACCGAGCGACAGGTGCGGCGGTTCCAGACCAGCCGCCCGCTCCAGCAGGGCCGCATCGTCATCGAAATGGGACTCGAACGAGCGGCGCTGGCCGATGGCGAGCTCGAAGACGTGGCGCAGCCGCGGCCCGAGATCGGCGCCGTGCTGGAGGAGGAAGCGTTCCAGGGTGCGGGCTCGCACCAAACCGGCGGCGGCTAAGCCATCGAAGCAGCGCAGCATGGCGGCGCGGAAGCCGCGCTGGTCGAGAGCCTGCGCGAAGAAACCAGGGGGTCGCTTCTCCCGTCCCAGGACCCACCGCGCCAGCGCCGCCGCACCCGCCGGCGCCAGGCGCTGGCGCTCTTCACCCCAGCGCGCCGCTGCAGTCAGCGTCGCTGCCAGCTCGGGCCAAGAGAAAAACTGCAGCGGCAAGGGGCCGAGACCAGCGGCTGCTGCGGCCTGCGCCAGATGCGGGCCGAGGCGGGGCTGCGGCACGAGGACGCGGAGCGGGGTGAGCGGCGCCGTCTGCCGGGCCGTGTCGAGGTCACGCAGGAGTCCCGCCTGCAGATCGGGATGGAACGGCGCCTCGCGAAAGCAACGGCGCGGTGCACGCGTCGGCATGCACGCATTCTAGCCGCGGCGCCTCGAGGTCGCGAGTTCTCTACTGGGCGGCTTGCAACTGCAGCAGCGCCAACGCTTGCGCCACGATCTCGAGGGGCAGAGCGTGCACGCCGTGGGCGCCGCGATCGAGAAAAATGGCGACCACGGTGCCTTCCGCGTCGACGAACGGGGCACCCAGCAGCTTCGGGTCGATTTCCGGCTCGCCGGCGGCGAAGGCAGTGCTCGCTGGCCACTGCTGCGTGCTGCTGATCGGGGTGAGGAAGCTGGAATAGTAACCGAGTCGTCCTGACTTCCCGGGTCCGACAGAGAGAACGCCGACCCAGAGAGGTTCCTCCGCCATTTCCTTCGGCGCCACCAGAGCTGCTTCCACGTCCTCGGTGAGGTTGCCGCTCGGGTCGAAGACGAGCTTTGCCGGGACGAGGGCGGCGGTGGCGGCCAGGGCGGCGGCGGCCCGAGCGGAGTCCGGGGCCACCTCGAAGACGGTGAACTCGCCGTGCACGTCGGTGAACAGAGGCCGCCACTCGAGAAGCGCCGTGCCGTGCCGACTGAGCAACGGGGAGGAGACGGGTCCGGGGACGACGAGCCGGGCCGGGTCGACTTGGATGACCACGCCGCAATGGGCGAACTGGAAGCCGGCTTCCACGGGTCGCAGCAGGCCCAGGACCGAGGGTCGCGCCCGCCGCGCCGTCTCCCGCCAGGGCCGATCGGTGTCGCGCAGTTGGAGAACGCTCAAGAGAGGGAAGAGGAGGACGAGGACGAGGCCCGCGAATCGCACCACCCGCTCCACCCGCATGCGCTTGGCCCTCCCGCCACTCGAATCTGCACACCGGGCCGCTCGCTCGCGCCGCCCGACGGGTGCACTCAGATCATTGCAATCGAAACAGAATCAATATTTTGCCGAAGAATCCCTGGCTCCCCCTGGGACCGCTTCGTGGCTGTGCAGCGCGAGAACGCAAGATGGTTGCCATCTGGCTGGGCAGCGTTGCCGGGGCTCGGGCTGGTCGCCTTGCCCGGGAGGACCCTGGATGCTAGCATCCTTCCTGACACCGCCCTGTCCGCCCAACCCACAGTCACTGCGGAAGCTAGACCCAGGAGGAGGGCATGAACCGCGCGGCGGAGCCTTACCTCAGAGTGAGCCAGGTCGTCAACGGTTTTACCGCCTCGCGGGTCCTGCACATGGCGGTCGACCTCGACCTTTTCACCTCCCTCGCCAACGAGGGCAAGACGGCGGCCCAGCTTTCGAGCCACCTGGACGTGCAGCCCGAGGCCTTGGAGCTCCTGCTCAACGCCCTCACCTCTCTCGGATTTTTGCGCAAGGAGTCGGAGCGCTTCTTCGATACTCCGGTGAGCCACACCTACCTCTCCCGCTCCGGCCCCAAGTACATGGGCCACCTGATACGACACCAGGCCCGGAGTTGGAGCGCTTGGGGCCGGCTCATGGAGGCGCTGCAAACGGGCAAGCCGGTCTGCAAGCCCGTGCCGATCGACAAAGCGAATGCCGAGCTGGAGGATTTCATCCGCGGCATGCACGAGCTGGCCCTGGCCCGTGGTGACGCGCGCTGGCTCGCCCGCGTCATCTCGCTCGTGCGCTGTCGCACCCTTCTCGACCTCGGCGGCGGTCCGGGGACGTATGCCGCCTTGTTCTGCCGCGCCAACCCGCAGCTCGAAGCCACGGTGGTGGACCTGCCGGCCACCCTCGAGATCACCCGGCGCATCCTACGGGAGTTCGATCTCACCGGTCGGGTGCAGGTGCAGGCAGCGGACTACCGGAGCGAAAAGATTCCCGGCGGCCCCTACGACGTGGCCTTGCTGTCCAATATCCTCCATGCGGAGACGGAGGCGACCAATCTGCAGCTGCTCCGCAACGTGTACGAGGTGCTGTCGCCGGGGGCGCTGGTGATGGTGAAGGATCACGTCATGAGCGGGGATCACACGGAGCCGCAGAACGGCGCGCTCTTCGCTTTGGAGATGCTGCTCACCACCGACGGCCGTACCTACAGCTTCGACGAGATCTCCCGCTGGCTGCAGCGCGCTGGTTTCACCGACACCACCGAGCTGCCGCTGGATCCCCCCTCGCCGGTGTCCTTGGTGCTGGCGCTCCGGCCCGGAAAGCGAGCCCTCGTCCTCTTGCCCCGGCCGGCTGCCAAGAGGGAACCGGCTGCCGGCGCAGTGGCCTCGTCGCTTCCACCTGCGGCCCCCTTCGCGCCCGCCACGAAGGGCGCTGCACCATCGGCCGCCGCCGGCACCACGCTGCCGGCGCAGGCGTCGCCCCGAGCCGGCGCACAGGCTCCCAGGCCGGGGGCCACGCGCGTCCCGAGCCCAAGCCGTGGCCCTGCCCGCGGCATCCACGCCCGAAGGACCCGGGCGGCATCGCGCCCTCGGTCGCGAGCCAAGAACGCCAGGCCCCCGCGCTCTCCACGCTCCGGGGGCAGCTCCCGCCCCGGCCGCTCCCGCCGCCCCCGCGCCTCGCGCTGACCCCTTGGCGCCCTCGACCGGACTTCGCTCGTCAGCACTCGTCCACCACGAGTGCACGGCAATCGCTACACTGCCTCGATCGGGAGGACATCGATGCAGCCACGAGCCGTGCTCTTCTCTTTTCTCGCACTGCTCCCGGCCTTCGGCACCGCTCAGGCGGCGCGCCACGTGGATTTCGACGTCAACAAGATTCCCTGCTGCGAATACTCCCCCTACGACGCCATCGTGTGGACGGGTACGGACTCTCTCATCACCCTCGCGAAGCTGGCGGCCTATTGTGCACCGATTCTCTGGTTCTCTCCCGACGAGCCACTCCTCGCCGGGGCCGAGGGAACGGACATCCGCATGCCCACCTCCTTCCCCTTCGAGGCCGCCCCCGATGCTCCGCTGGTGTACTACCGGGTGCGCACCCTCCTCCGGCGCCTGAACTACAGCGGTGCAGGCTACTTCCCCACCCCGGACGACCGTGGCCAAGGGGTGCTCAACCTGAAGGCCGTCGCGGGGATCGATCTCGATTACTTCTATTACTACCCGTCGGAAGCAGGATTCGGCGGCCACCACCACGACGTCGAATCGACCGAGATGAAGCTCGTCGTGTGGGCGCGCCCCCAGTGCAACGATTGCCCTCTCTCCATCATCATCGCCACGGTGAAGTGCAAGGCCCACGGCGTCCTCTGGTACGACAACACTCTCGGCGTCGACCAGGACACGCGTTTTCCGATGACCGTGCTGGTGGAGGAGGGCAAACACGCGGGCTGCACCGACAAGAATGGCGACGGCTATTACACCCCGGGCTACGACGTCAACCGGCGCGCCAACGATGCCTGGGGCGTGCGGGACATCATCAGCGGCGGCCATCTCTTCGCCGGCAGCTTCCAGTCCTGGTTCGCCAAGGTGCGCACCCCGCCGTACCGCGTCTTCCCGCCTCTCCCGGAGGACAGCCCACTGCGCGACGGCTACACCAAGCGCGGCGTGTACGCCGGCGGCTCCGCCCAGTACGAGCTGCGGCCTTTCCCGCGCCCCGACCTGGCCAAGGACGATCCCGCCCTGGTGCCCTTCATCGCCGACAAAGGCGACCCGGAGTGGCCCGCGGTGTCGTCCGCCAGGGACATCAAGAACTTCGGCAACTGGATCACGCAGGAGTCGTTCGTCAAGTCGGTGAACTTCGCCTTCCGCATGGATGGCCGCGCCGGGTTCAGTACCACCTTCCCGCTCTTCATCTTCTGGCACTTCTCCGATCCCTTGACCGGCGGCTGGATCGTGAATCGCCTCTATTTCATGGACGACGGCCTGCGCGACTTCGGCTGGACGCTCTTGTACACCCCGTCCGCCTCACGCTGGCTGGATGGCTATTTTTCCCTGGGCTACGAAAGTGACGAGAACGACCTCAACGAGAAGCGGCGATATGGGGCGCTGGAGACGGGCATCAAGTTCCGCGCCAACATCCGACACTCCAAGCTGTCCTTCCTCTCCAAGCTCACGGACTTCTGGGGAGTGCGAGCCGGTTTGCAGGCCTCGGGGCTGCTGCCGGTGGAGCGGTTCACCTACGTGATCGAGGTGGGTGGCGGAAGCTTCTGATCTTCAGGTCCGAGCGGAGAGCGCCCCCAGCACGAGAACGGCCTCCACTGAGGGAGGCCGTTGCATCGAAGGCGAGGATCGAACTTGGTTTCAGCGGCCCCGGGCGGCCCCGAAGCGGGCGCTGATCGCCGCCGGCGGCGCGGACATCCGCGGCATACTGCCGCCGCGAGGCATGGATTGGAAACGCGGCGCTGCGCCCGGGCTGGAGAAGGAGCCGCGTGACCTGGCCGAAAACCCTTGGAAGCTCCGGTTGGCGCTGCCGCCCGACGACCGCCACCGGGTTGGCGCCGCGACGCGTGCTTGCCCGGCCGGCGTCATGGTCCGGAACCCGTTCCCTTGTCGCCGCGCGATCTCCTGCCGCGCCGCGTTGCTGCGCCCGCGGTCGTAGCCGCCGCGCCGCGCACCCACAGGGGTGGCGGTTGGCGCGCCACGTTGCCGTTCCACGCTGCGCAACTCCCCCCGGCGCAGGGCAGTGCTCGCCTGCGTGCCGTTCCGGATGATGCGGGGAGTCGCCTCCCGGCTCCGCATGCCGCCTGAGGTGGGCACCGTCATCGTCCCGGCGCGCCGCGCGGTCAGGCCGCCGGCGACGCTGTAGGGCGCCCCTGGAACTCTCCGCCCAGCATGCCAGGCTTCCCGGCCCCAGGTGTTCGGATAGTAGTGAGCGTAGTACGTGCCACCGCACCAGCCGTAGTAACCGAAATGCGCGCTGTAGTGGAAGGGGTAGTAGTAGCTGCAATACAGACTCGGGAACGGATCGTAGTAGCCGCCCCAGGCCACGGGGTACCAGTACCAGGGAGCGTAGTAGCCGGCGCTGAAGACCACCTGGCTCCGCGTGTGCACTTCCATGTTTTCGTCGTTCGCCGTGCCGATGAGCGCGTCGAGAACGTCGTCGCTCACCCCGAGCGAGCGCAGCTCCACGATGTCGTCCGCGTTCAGCTCGAAGACGAAGCCCCAGGCCTTGATCTGCTCGAGAACGACCTCATTCGGTACTTGGGCCTGCGTGAGTCGCAGGACTTCGTCCAGCAATTCCGCCTGGAGCTTCTCGTCGTGACCCCAAGCAGCAGTGCTCGCGAGCAGGATGAGAGCGGCGAGAACAACCGTGAGGCGACGCATGAGAGAACCTCCCAACAGGGGCAGTGGGCTCTGGCGCCTCGAACCAGCCAACTCAAGGATACAGCGGCGCCGCCGGAAAGTCCCTACCCCCTTTGGGGTTTGCATCGCCGCTGGCCCACGCTCCGGCGGCTCAGGCCCGTCCTGTCCACTCCACCCTGGTGGCGGCGGCAGGCTACCGGGCCATGGGCGGAGGCCCCACGTTCTGCCAGCGATTGGCTGCGAGGTCGTAGTGCCAGCACTCGCCGCTCCGGGTGACCAGGAAACCCCAGCTCTCCATGAACTGGATGTCCTTCGCTGCCACCGGAAGGGGCAGGATGTGGGTTTCCTGGTCCTCCCCCCGGAAGGCCTCGTCGATGCTGAGCCATTTCTTGCGGTCCGGCATGTATTGCCAGAGCGTCCCGTCCTCGCCGATCACGCCCCCCACGCCGTAGACTCCGAGGATTCGGGGCGGAGCAGGCCCTTGGTCGCCGCGGCCGCTCTGGAAAGCGACCGAGAGCGCAGCGGCAGCGGCCGCCGCGCAACAGATCGTGGTCGGGAATCGCATCGTTTTCCTCCTGGGCGGGCGCTCGCTGCGGTTTGAACCCAATCGTCGCTGGCGGGACTGCGGTTCTCCAGTCTAGCATCGGCTCCGGGAGGGGGCGCTGCGCCGGCGGCAGCGGTTGGATGACGAAGGGCAAAGCATGGCGTCGTGGCTCCTGGCAGCCGTCTTCGTTTCGCTCGTTTCCATCGCCCTCGCCTTCGTCCCCCTGTTCAACCTGCTCGCCTTCGAGTTCTCCGTCGGCATGGGTGCCCTCCTCGCCTATGTCTCCGGCTGGCGCGCCTGCGCCGCCGCAGCCTCGGCGCGCCAGGTGTTCGTGCCGCGGCAGGCAAGGAGGCGCGGCTTCCCGGGTGCGGCCCTGCTCCAGGTCGGGGTGCAGAATCTCCTCCTCCTCTTCTTCCCCCTCGTCATCATCGGCGCCAACGCGGTCCGCGTTCCCAACTGCAACTGGAGCGAAGGCCTGCAGTTCTATGCCCTCTTCACCGTGCCCGGAGTTCTCTATGGGACGACCCTCGGTTTCGCGCTCGGGCTCGCCCACCGAACCGGATGGGCGCGCTTCCACCTCCTGCTCTGGAGCCTGGCCACCTACGTCTACGTGCTTTGGAACATCGTGCGCCAACCGCCCATCTTCGCCTACAACGCCTTCGTCGGCTTCTTTCCCGGTCCGTTGTACGACCAGGCGGTGCCACTCACGCCGCTCCTGCTCCTGGCGCGAACGATCGTGGTCGTCGAAGCGATCCTGTTCGCCCTCCTCGCCGTCATGCTCTGGGACGGTGTGCGCTTGCGCTGGCGTGCCCTCTCCGACCCCTGGACGGGAGCCCGCGCCGTCGCTGGTCCCCTGGCGCTCTGCGCCCTCCTCGTTTTCGCCGCCTTGCAGGTGAATGCGGGCCGGCTGGGGCTGCGCCCGGACGCCGGAGACATCCGTCGCGCCCTCGGCGGTCACCTCGCCACCGAACACTGCGATGTCTACTACGACGTCCAGGCCTATACGCGAGAGCGCGCCCAGGAGTTGGCCAGGGAGCACGAGTTCCACTACGCCGAGCTGCGCGAGTTCTTCGGTTTCGATGTTCCGGGACGGATCGGCAGCTATGTCTATGCCTCGGCGGAGAAGAAGAAACGTCTCATGGGCGCTGGGGGCACGAGCTTCGAGGACGCGCTCACCGATGAGATCCACCTCAACGCGGCGAGCTGGCCCCATCCGGTTCTGCGCCACGAGCTGGCTCACATCTTCGCCGCCCACCTGCAGCGCTGGTGGCCCATCTGCCCGCAGATCGGCATCCACGAGGGCATCGCCGTGGCAGCGGAATGGCGCGAGGAAAGCGGGCGCCTCGGCCTGACGCCAGACGAGGCCTGCGCCGCCATGGACAGCTTGGGTCTCTTGCCGGACCTGGGCTCTTTGCTCGGCGCCTTCGGGTTCTGGACCCAGCCGGGGGCGCGGGCGTACACGGCGGCGGGCTCCTTCGTGCACCACCTGGTGACGGCGTACGGGATGGAACCCTTCCGCGTGCTGTGGTCCACGCGCAAGTTCGAGCGCGCCTATGGCCGCAGCCTCGACGATCTGGTACGCGAGTGGAAACGAGTGAAGCTGGCGCCGGTGCGGCTCACACCGCTGCAGCTGCTCCGCGCCGAGCGGCAGTATCGCCCGCCGGCGATCTTCGCCCTCCCCTGTGCGCGCGAGCAGGCGCGTTTGCAAACGGAACTCGCCGGGGCCCGACAAAGCGAGCAGTTCGCCCGCGCCGAGAGCCTCTATGCCGGGATCCTTCGCCTCGAGCCCGACAGCCCGAGCCACCAGCTCGGACTGGCGCGTCTCTACCTCGAGGCTGGTAAAGCCGCCGAGTCGCGCCGTGCGCTCCTCGCACTGCTGGACACGCCGGCCCTGCCGCAGTCCTGGCGCGGGCGCGCCCTCGACGAGCTGGGTGACGCCCAGTGGACACTGGGGGAGTTCGAGGGGGCGGCGGCGAGCTACGCGGGGGCGGAATCGTTGGCGGTGTCACGCCCCGAGAGGCGCGCCTTCCAGGTCGCACGAGCGGCGCTGCGAGCTCCGGAGCTCCGCCAAGCCCTCTGCCCCTATCTCACCGAAGTGCTTCCCGAGGCGGCAGGCCTGGCTTCCCTCGCCTGGGTGCGGGCGCAGGTGCCGTCGGCGCCGCTGCCGCGGTATCTCCTCGGCCGCCGCCTCTACTACGCCGAGCGGTTCGCCGAGGCGCGAGAGGAGCTCGGCCCTCTGGCTGCCGCTACCGACACCGTGCTTTCCTCGGACGTCAAACTCGCCGTTCTCGAGTTGCGGGCCCTGGCGGAACTGCGGGGCGGGGCACCGCAAAGGGTCGATTCGACCTTGGCGGACCTGGGAGGCTACGGTCTGGAAGCGGCCGAGGCCCTGCACTTCGAGGACCTGCGCCGGCGGGCCGCCTGGGCCCTGCGCCTGGAAGCGCCTGGAACTCAAGCTCGTGGGCCCCATTGACCGGAAATTGACCGCTTCCCGGCCCGGACCAGGGGCCGTCCGCCGCTTTCCCGCACTGGGACGGCACTTTCTCGCCCCGACAAGCGTAGTATGAGGTGGAAGTTTGGACCCCGGGTTGCGGGCGTGGCGACTCGTTCGGCCACGATGCTGCGGCCCGGGCCAAACCCCCTCTCGTAAACGGACCAGGCGACACCTCCCCCCTAGCAGACCTGATCCGTGCGAACCCCCGTCTCGAACGGGGGTTCGCGGCTTTCGGGAGAACTTGAAGCAGGGTGCTGCGTACCGAGCGCGGCGCCCGGCTCGGACAGCGAGGGGAGGAAGCGTGACGGGATTCACTCCGTGGCGGAGAAAGTCTCCAAGGCGTTGCGTACGGCACCGGAGCTCACGATGCGAGCCCCAGCGCGCAGCATCTCTTCGACGGAGCGGGCCCCGTCACCGACGTGCTTGTTGAAGGGACGGCAGGCGTCGGCCACGATGTAGGCGCCGAAACCCGATTCGAGAGCGTCGAGCACCGTGTGCTTGACCCCGGTTTCCGTGGCCAAGCCGCAGATGAGCAGCGTTTCGATCCCGGCCTTGCGCAAGCGCTCGCCGAAATCGGTGCCGTCGAAGGCGGAGAGGGCGCTCTGCGTTCGGTTCGTGCCCTTGGAAAGGATCCACGTATCCGGCGGAATGACGAGATCGTCGGCGAACTCGGCGCCGTGGGTATCCTGGACACAATGCACCGGCAGTTGTCCTCCATGACCGCGGAAGCTCTTGTGATCCGCAGGCAGCCAGGCGCGGGTGCAAGCGACGAGCAAGCCAGCCGCATGAAAGCCTTCGGCCAAACGGCTGGCCGTTGCCACGACCTCGTTGCTACGAGGAACGGGAAGCGTGCCCTCGAGGAGGAAGTCGCGCTGCACGTCCACCACCACGAGCCCTGTTTGCTGCGTGAGTTCCATCCGACCTCCCAAAGTTCGCCGGCCCCTCTTTTCCTACATTAGTCCATGGGGCCCTCCGGAAGCCGCAAGAAAGGTTCCCTTTGTACCGTTCTTTCCGTCTTCCCCCGGTGGTCCCGGCCGGGTCTTCGGCCCGGCCGCCTCGAGCACCGCCATCTCGCGGCTAGTGTGCTATCCTGACGTGAGATACGCCCCTCGAACGGCCCCCGGCGGGCGGCCGGCCTCCAGCCCGCCTCGTCCCCCGCGGAGGCTTCGTGCCGAGCGCTTTGATCACCGGTGTCACCGGCCAGGACGGTTCCTACCTCGCCGAGTTCCTCCTGGAACGGGGGTACGAGGTGTATGGACTGGTGCGCCGGAGCAGCACCCTCAACTTCGAACGCATCCAGCACGTCCAGGACCGGTTGCACCTGCTCCCCGGCGACCTCCTGGACCCGAACTCGCTGCTCGAAGCCATCCGCGCCGCCCGGCCGCAGGAGATCTACAACCTGGCCGCCCAGTCTTTCGTGCAGACGTCGTGGAACCAGCCGGTGCTCACTGGGGAGTTCACTGCCCTCGGCGTCACCCGCATGCTCGAGGCCATGCGCCTGCTCGCCCCGGAGGCGCGCTTCTACCAGGCCTCCTCGAGCGAGATGTTCGGCAATGCCACGGAATCGCCGCAGAACGAGGCGACACCCTTCCGGCCGCGCAGCCCCTACGGCGTCGCCAAGGTCTACGGCCACGACATCGCGGTGAACTACCGCGACAGCTACGGGCTCTTCGTCGCCTCGGGCATCCTCTTCAATCACGAGTCGCCGCGGCGCGGTCTGGAGTTCGTCACCCGTAAGATCACCGACGGCGCTGCCCGCATCAAGGCGGGCCTGCAGGACAAGCTCGCCCTCGGCAACCTGGAGGCGCGGCGCGACTGGGGTTTCGCCGGGGATTACGTCCGTGCCATGTGGCAGATGTTGCAGCTCGAGCAGCCCGATGATTTCGTCATCGCCTCGGGGAAGACGCATTCGGTGCGCGAGTTTGCCCGGCTCGCCTTCGAGGCGGTGGGCCTCGATTGGGAGGAGCACGTGGTGGCGGACCCGCGCTTCGTGCGGCCCGCCGAGATCCACGAGCTGGTGGGCGACTGCCGCAAAGCGGAGCAAGCCTTCGACTGGCGTGCCCGGGTACAGCTCCCCGAGCTCGTCGAGATGATGGTGCAAGCCGACCTCGAACGCGTGGGGCGCTGACGTGGCGCGCATCCTGGTCACCGGAGCCCGCGGCTTCGTCGGCCCGCACCTGCTCCGGCACCTCGAGGCCCTGGGCCACGAAGTCTGGGGCACCGATCGCCCGGAGACGCCCGCCCCCGAGACACACCGGGCCTGCGACCTCACCCAGGCCGAGGCGGTGCGCGAGCTCGTCCACGACCTGCGCCCCGACGCCGTCGTGCACCTGGCCAGCGTTTCCTCCGTGGCGCGGTCGTTCGCAGCGCCGCAGCAAACCTTGGCGAACAATCTGCTGTCGGCCTGCAATCTCTTCGAGGCGCTGCGCCCGCGCCCGGCGACGCGGGTCTTGGTCATCGGCTCGGCGGAGCAGTACGGGCGGGTGCGGGCGGACGAGCTGCCCTTGCGCGAGGAGCAGCCCTTCCGCCCGTCGAGCCCTTACGCGGTGAGCAAGGTGGCGCAGGAATTCCTGGCGCTGCAGTACCACACGGCTCACGGGCTGGATGTCGTGGTCGTGCGCAGCTTCAACCATAGCGGCCCGGGACAAAGCGACGACTTCGTCCTCCCGGCGGTGGCGAAGCAGATCGCCGCCGCCGAGGCCGGCGCCCGTCCGCCGGTGGTGCGCGTCGGCAACCTCGAGGTCAGCCGGGACTTCCTCGACGTGCGCGACGTGGTGCGCGCCTATGCTCTGCTGCTCGAGCACGGCGAGGCCGGGCGTGCTTACAATGTTTGCCGCGGCCGGGCGGAGTCGCTGCAGAGCCTGGTCGCCGCGCTCTTGCAGCGCAGCCGTCTGCCCCTCCGTCTCGAAGCGGATCCCGCCCGCCTGCGGCCTTCCGATCTCCCCATCCTGGTGGGCGACAGCAGCCGGCTGCGCGAGCGCACGGGCTGGGAAGCAGAGATCCCCATGGAGAGGACACTGGCCGATGTGCTCGACGACTGGCGCCGGCGTCTGGCAGGAAGCGCAGCCCGATCGTGAGCGTCATCACCATGATCCCCGACCGCAACTCGGGGAACGTGTACAACCATCTCCTCTATCAGGCGCTCGAGCGCATCGACCTGCGCTACGTGCAAGTCCCCTTCTCGCTCCGCTACCTGCTGCGGCGCGGTCCGCTGGCGCGCTTCCACTACCTGCACTTCCACTGGCCGGAGATCTTCTTCGTCATTCGCCCGCGGCAACCGCACCGTCTCTTCGGTCTCAAGGGCTACCTGCACCTGCACGCCTTCTGGCTCCTGGCGAAATGGCGCGGCTACAAGCTCGTGTGGACGGTGCACGAGGTGGACGTGCACGACCTGCAGCGTGCCCGGCGCTGGCATGCCGCTTCCCGGCGACTGTTATGGCGTCTCGCCGATGTCGTCTACGTCCACACACCGGACGTGCGGACCGAAGCCGAGCGCCGCTGGGGCGCGCGCGGCCACGTGCACACCATCCCCATCGGCAGCTACGAGGGGGCTTACCCGGCGACACTGTCGCGCTCCGAGGCGCGCCAGCGCCTCGGCATCCCGCCCGCAGCCAAGGCCTTCGTCTTCTTCGGCAACATCCGGCCGTACAAAGGCGTCGACGTGCTCCTCGACGCCTTCCGGGCTCTGCATGCCGACCATCCGGAGGCGCACCTCATCGTCGCCGGCCAGCCGTCCTCGCCTGCTTTCGCGGCGGAGATCGTGGCCGCTTGCCGTGACCTGCCGCGCTTGCACCTGCGTCTCGAGCACGTGCCCGACGCGGAGATCCAGCTCTATCTGCGCGCCGCCGATTGCTTCGTGGCGCCGTACAAGTACATCGAGACCTGTTCCGCCATCTATCTGGCCCTCGCCTACGAGCTGCCGGTCATCATCAAAGCCGAAGGCAACGTCCATGATTTCGCCGCCCACGCCGTCGGCATCTTCACCCGTGAGGCCGCCGAAACCGAGGCCGCCATGCGGCGTTTCTTGGGCCTGGCGCCGGCCGAGCTCGCCCAGCTGCAGGCCAACACCCTGGAAGTCTCGCGGCAGTTCTCCTGGGACATCCTGAAGGAACGCTACCGCGAGGCCTTCGCCGCCTACGAAGCGGACCCGCACTGACCTTGCCCGGCGACGATGGCTTCGTTAGTGTCCCGGCTCTGGTGCCCGCGTCTCCGGCGCGTGCACGGTCATGCACGCTGGACTTGGAGGACGAGCGGTGCCTCGCGGCCGTTCCCCACTCGGGAGCGAAACTCTCGCCCAATTGCGCTTGCCGCGCGACCTTTGTATTTCTCCCGACGGCAGCCGCGTCGTCTTCGCTGCAGCGCGGGCGGATTTGCAGCGTGACCGCATCGGCCACGCCCTCCTCCTCGTGGAGGTGAAGAGCGGCCAGATGCGCCCGCTCACTGCGGGAGCAGAGGATGATCGCGAACCGTGCTTCGCCCCCGATGGGCAGAGCCTCGTCTTCGTCTCCGACCGCGACGGCACGCCCAACCTGTGGCGCCTGCGTTTCGACGCCAGCGCCCCCGAGCCGCTCACCCGTCTCGACGGGCGGGTGCACTCGCCGCGCTTCTCTCCCGGCGGACGCGCCATCGCCTTCCTCCACGCTCCGGGTACCCCGAGGCGCCGCGGCGCCAACGGCTCGAGGGCTCGGATCCGACTTTGGAAGAGCAGCGAGGCCGGACCGGAGGTCGACGGCCTCGTCGACGAAACCCGGTCGAAACTGTGCGTGTTGGAACTCGGTGCGCGGCGCTTGCGACGACTCGGGCGAACCGTCGGGCACGACGCCGAACCGGCTTGGTCGCCCGACGGCCGCTCCTTGGCCTTCGTTTCGTACCGGACCGCGAGCGGCGCGCCACGCGGGGACTCCGACCTTTGGGTCGTACCGTCGCGCGGCGGGTCCCCGCGCCTCCTCGGGCGCCAGGACGGTCCAAAACATTCTCCCGCCTGGTCCCCCGACGGCACCATGCTCGCCTACGTGGGCGAGAGCGCAAGCGAGACCGCGGCGGACCTGCATGTGTGGGTAGTGCCCGCTCGCGGCGGGCGAGCCAAGGATCTGCTCGCCACGAGCGAGCTCATGTGCGCCGACGTCTGCACTGCCGACCTCGGGGCCGACAGCGCCGTCCACGCGCCGGCGTGGTCCGCCGACGGCGAGAGCCTCTACTTCCTCGGCAGCCAGGACGGCGCCGTGAACGTCTTCGCGGTGCCCGCAGGAGGCGGCAGTCCGGTGCCGCATACGTCGGGGCGCCATGAGATCGGCGCCTTCGCCTGCAGCACGGACCGGCGCGTGTGGGCGCTGCTGCGCGCCACGCCCACCGAGCCCGGCGATGTTTATGCTGCCACCTTTTCGCGCTCACGCCGGGGTTCGACGCGCGGCCCCTTCCACGTCCACGGGGCGCGCGTGCGCCGGCTGACGCACCTCCACGCCACGGCTCTCCGCGGCAAGCGTCTGGTGCGCCCGGAAGAGTTCCGCCTCGCCGGGCCGCAAGGCCCGACGCTCCACGGCTTCTTGTTCCGTGGCCGCCGGCGGCGCGGACCGGCGGTGCTGGCACTCCATGCCGGCCCGGGAACGATGGCGGGAGCTTCCTACGTGCACGAATGGCAGCTCCTCGCCGCCGCCGGCTATCACGTGATCTGCCCGAACCTGCGTGGCAGCGCCGGCTACGGCGGCGAGTTCCGCCGCTCGTTGCTGGGGAAATGGGGTTTCGAAGATCTGAACGATCTCCACCGCGTGGCCGACTGGGCCGCGTCGCGATCCTTCGTGGACGCCAGCCGCCTGTCTCTGGTGGGGCGTGGACATGGCGCTTTCCTCGCCCACTGGGCCCTCGGGCACACGCGCCGCTTCCGCTGCGCCGTCACCACCGCAGGGGCGGCGCACTTCGCTTCCCTCTTCGGGAGCAGCGACTCGGGCCGGGCTCTGGAAGCCGAGTTCCTCGCCCCGCCATGGGAATCGCACGAGCGCTACTGGCGCACCTCGCCGCTCGCCTACGTCGAGCATCTGCGCGCCCCGCTCCTGCTCCTGCACGGCGAAGACGATCGCCGCTGTCCGGCGTCGCAGTCGCGCGAGCTGTTCGCGGCGCTGGCGCGGCTCGGCCGCCCGGTGGAATGGGTGTGCTTCGTCGGCGAAGGACACGACTTCGAGCGCCACGGCAGACCGCAGAGCCGGATCGAACGCCTTCGCCGCGTTCTCGACTGGTTGGAGCGCAAGCTGTAGGATGCTTCCCCGGCGCCAGGAGGCAGAAGGAGAGCGCATGTCCGAGTTGAGCCGCGGTCTCGAGGGCGTGGTCGTCGGTTCTTCGGCCATCTCCAAGGTGTACGGCGACGAAGGCAATCTCATCTATCGCGGCGTCAGCATCCACGAGTTGGCCCAGCAGTCGAGCTACGAGGAGGTCGTGTTCCTGCTCTGGAACGGGCGCTTGCCCCGCCGGCCGGAGCTGGAGGAGTTCTCCGCTCGCCTCGCCGCCGAGCGGCAGGTGCCGGAGGCCGTGCTCGAATGGATCCGCACCGCCCCGGAGGAAGACTCCATGGCGACGCTGCGCACCGCCGTGTCGGCTCTCTCCGCCTTCGACCCCGACGCCGAGGACACCAGCCTGCTGGCAGCGGAACGCAAGGCCTTCCGCCTGGTGGCCGGGATGGCGACGCTCGTGGCGGCGATCGGCCGATCCCGGGACGGCGCAGTCTTCGTGCCGCCGCACCCGAATCTGCCGCATGCGGCCAACTTCCTCTACATGCTGAGCGGCCAGGAGCCCGATCGGGCCGCGGCGCGCACCTTCGACCAGGCGCTGGTGCTGCATGCGGACCACGGCTTCAACGCCTCCACCTTCACCGCCCGCGTCACCACCTCGACGCTCTCGGACATGCATAGCGCCGTGGTGGCCGCCATCGGCACCCTCAAGGGGGCCTCCCACGGCGGCGCCAACACGCGGGTGATGCAGATGCTGCTGCAGATCGACGGCAGCTCGCAGACGCCGGAGGTGTGGGTGCGGGAACAGGTCGCGGCCGGGCAGCGCATCATGGGTTTCGGGCACCGGGTCTACAAAGTGGAGGATCCGCGGGCGACACACCTGCGCCAGTCCTCGGAGGCGCTCGCCAAGGCCCGGGGCGACGACAAGTGGTTCGTCATGTCCCGGCGGATCGAACAGTACATGGGGCAGGACAAGGGTCTCTTCCCGAATGTCGATTTCTACTCCGCCTCGACCTACTACATGCTGAACATTCCGGTGCACCTGTACACGCCCATCTTCGCCCTCTCCCGCGTCTCCGGGTGGACGGCCCATGTCCTGGAGCAGATGCAGGACAATCGCCTCATCCGGCCGCGCTCCAACTACACCGGGCCAACCGCCATTCCCTACGTGCCCCTGGCGCAGCGCTGATTCAGTTCTCAGCCGCCGCCCTGCGAGCGCGCTTGGGAGCAAACAGCGCAGGGGCAGAGCTCGCGCAGGAGCTCGTAGGAATAGATGCCGGTGGCGTGGCCATCGCTCCAGGTGATGTGGATGGCATAGTGGCCCACCAGCTCCACGGCGGTGGGACGGATGTCCGGGGGGATCTGCTCGCGCCGGAGATGGCGGACGCCGGTCACCTCGTTGACGCAGAGGGCGCAGGAACAGCCGAAGCGCAGGTCGGCGTTGCGATACTCGCTCTCGTGCCCGTCTTCCCAGGCGATGCGGACACCGTGGTTCCCCAGCCTTTCGATCTCGGTGGGAATGACGGACACGCACTCCTCCTCTCACCAGCCGGCGGAGCGAACCAGCCCGCCGGTTCGACGGCGCCATGCATCCTACGCCGCGCTCTGCCGAACCACCAGCCGGGCTCCATGCGAGCGGAGCGTCCGGAACTACGTTGTCATGGAATGGGGCAGCCACGCCACGGAACACCGCGCCCGCGCCGGGGCGCATGCGGAACCCCACGATGGCGCCCGGGATCGCTCCCGGCCTTGGAATCCGAGTTGCATGATTTCGCCGCCGCCGCCTCAAGCAGCGCGCGGAAGGAGCAGGAAGCCCGCATGCTCGATTCCCCGCCGCCTCGGCTCCGCGTCCTCGTTCTCGACGGACAGCATCGCCAAGCACTCGCCGTGGTACGCAGCCTCGGCCGGCGGCGCGCTGAGGTCACCGTGGCGGCGCCGCGGCCGCATGTTCCCGCTTTCGACTCGCGCTTCTGCCGCCGCCGTCTCCTCGCCCCCGATCCGTGCCGCGACCGCGACGCCTTCGCCTCCTGGCTGCTGCAAACGCTGCGACAGACTCCGCAAGATGCCCTTCTCTTCTTCGACGCTTCGACGGCGACGCTCCTCGTGTCGCAGCGCGAAAAACTCCGCCCTCTGACCGGTTGTCCCCTCCCCGAGCCCCGGGTCTTCGAGGCCTATGCGGCACGGGAGACGCTGACGCGACTGGCGGCGGCGCTGGGCGTCGAAACCGCGGCGCGCGCCGCCGCCGCGTCGCAGGCGGTGACGCCGAGGCGCGATTACGCCCTGCTGGCGCTGCTCCGGCGCGGCGATCCCGTCGCCACCTTCGTGCATCGATTACGCGACGAGAGCAGCGAGCAGATTCTGCCCTGGTTCGAGCGCCCCGCTGTGGAAAGCGCCCACCATCCCGAGGTCCGTCGGCTCGGTCTCGAGCTCCTCACGCGGCAGCAGTGGGATGGTCTCGCCACCGTAGGCTTCCGGCATGAGCTGCACGCCGATCGGCTGGTCCTCCTCGGCCTGCACCCGAGCTGGAACGAGGGGATCGAGCTCGCCATCGCCTCGGGCATCGATATGCCCTGGCTGTATGCGCAGCTCGCCGCCGGCCGTCCGATCACGGGCCCGACGCGCTACCGGGTCGGGCGCAAGCGACGGCGCGTGTTCTCCCCGCCGCGAGGCCACGGGCTTCCCGAGAGCGAGAGGCTTTCAACCCTGCGGCCGGACGTGGGGACGGAGCTGTTCTTCCAGGATCCGCTGCCGCACCTGCCCACCATCGGGCGTGCCGCCGGTTGGCTCCGCGCCCATCTACGAGTGCGTCGTCGCAGACTCCGACGCGGGGGATCGCGGCGTCCGCGGCGACTTCTCGTCGTCCACGGCGGTCGTCGCGATCGGGACTGCGACCCAGCCGCCTGAGCCGCGAACGGGTCCAGCACAGCCTACGAACTCGTCCCCGCGGCGCTCCTGGTGGCCCGACTCCGCCCAAGGCAACCGTCAGGGCAAAGAGGCGCGTTGGCGCATGGCCCGCTGCAGAGCTCCGTCCAACGACCCGGGCAAGACCAACATCTTCACCTCCACAGCCACATGCTGCCCGGGCAAGAGAGACGTCTGTGGATCCACGTGCTGGCAGGTGAGCTCGGGATTGCTCCACACGTTGCCCGGCTCGCGCGCGAAGCTCGCCACGACCCAGGCCCGATCGGTGGAGAGCGTGGCGATGAACGGCACATCGACCCGCCGCGCCTTGTTGTAGTAGGTGATGCCGTCTTCGCGCCTCTCGCTCCGCTGCATCGCTACAGGCCAGGTGAAGGAGGCCAGAACCCGGGCAGGGAGCCACTGTTCCAGTGGCGCCGTGAGCCGGCTCGGCACTTCCGAGGCCAGCAACTCGAAGCCCTCTGGGTGATGGACGTAGGTGCGCTCCAGACGCACATCATGAAGGATGCCAGTGAGGCGCGGATCGGTCACCGCAGTGATCATGTCGTAGCCGACGGTCGAGGTGTTGGTGAATTCGTAATGGAAGCGCACGCCATCTTCCTCGAGTGCGGCACGCGCGAGCATCGAGACTCCTCCGGGCAGATCCCGACCGTACTGGAGCGCCTGCCCCCGCCGCGACCACAGGGGTCGATCTCCCTGCCGACCCGTCCCATACAGATACAGATGATCGGCTGTGCTGCTGCCGTGCCTCACTGCAGTGACGTGTTCGGGGAAAAGCACCTCGATCGATCGATCGGACGCCGCCTGCCCTGGAAGGATGATGCGCAGCGTGGGTTGTGTGATCTCCGCCGCGACGAGCAGCCGTAGGCCATTCGCATTCTGGAGAGTGTCCGCATCGCCGATCGATGCCGGGAAGGACTCCGCCAGAGGCGGCAACTCCACCGTGGAAGATGGATGCCCACACCCGAGCGAGAAACCGGTGAGGCACACGACGACCGCGACGGTCCATGGGCTCATCCGCTGGGAACTCATGCTCCGACCGCCAACAGGTTCGCGTCGGGCACGACGACCCAGGAACCGAGGCGGGCGCGAATCGCTTCTTCGTCCTGATTCATACGGTTTCTCCCTCAGGGTGCCAGCTTCCGGGCCAGGGCGGCACTGTTTTCGTGGGAAGGCGCATCGCCCGGTTCCGCGCCCAGGCGCGCAAACGTCCACCAGCGCAAACGCTGTGCGTCGATCTCCAGGCGATCGGCAAACCGACGGATCGTGTCCTCTGCATCGGCTTCCAAGCGGGCACGACAGTTGAGTAGATGCTGCGTGGCGTCGTAGGTGGCGTCCCCGACGAAAGGTTTGGGATCGATGGCGAGCCAAGCTTCCCGGCGGGCTCGCAAGACGTTCCCTGCGTGGAGATCGGTCACCAAGAGGACATCGGTCGGCGTGGGACGGGACAACTCCTCGAACAACTGCAGCGCCTCGCGGGTCCATACCGGATCGGGCCAGGCTTCCTGGCGGGCGATGATCTCCTCCCTCCAGCGTCGCAGCATCTCGGACAGCGAACGGAATGGGTGCGATGAGGGAGCGGGCCGCCAGAGTCGCCGCAAGAGGCTCGCGATCACCACGTCCTGTTCCGGCTCGGGGAGCGTCCGCAGGGTCGTGCCTGGTTCGCAACGTTCGAGCAGCAGGGCCCCGAGGCTCTCTTCCGCTTCGAGAAGCCGGACCATTCCATCGCCGCCCCAGAAGCGCAAGCCTTCGATCTCGTGTTCGCCTTCGAAATGCCGCAGGGCGACTTTGAGTATCGCCGCAGTGCCGTCGGTTCGCGTCGCCGGCGCCACCCAAGAGCAACCCACGTCGCTATGCTCGAACGGCGCCCCCAGCGTCAGCGACCAGCGCTGGGCCAACGCGGCGACCGCATCCGGCAGCTGCTCCAGCCACAAGCGGCCAGCCGGGGAACTTTCACAGTGTGCTATCAATCTGGGTGATATCTTCAGAATCATCGCACGCCCCTGCTTTGGAACCATTCAGCGCGCTCCACACTCTTTGCGCCACGAGGAGTTCAATTGGGACGGGGAAACTCCCAGCACGTGGGCTGCGGCGTTCGCGACCGCACTGGGATCCCTGCCCGCGGCAAGGAGGGCACGCAGGCCAGGTAGACCGCTGTGGCTGAAGGTCATTTTGCACAATACCGCGAGGCCGCTGTAGCCCACATCCAAACTCCCCATTCGAAGAGGTGGATTCTGCAGCAGACTTTCCAGCGTCAATTCCGGGTGAGCGGAGAGATACTGCGCCAGTGCCGGCAGCAGCGCGGCGTAGTCGAGGCCCACGGAGCCACCGGTCCAGGTCATGAGGCCTTCGGCGACCAAGCCAGCCGTGCGGCTGGACACCTCGGGAGCGAGGACGATGTGGGCCAGCTCGTGGCGGTAGTCCTCGCCATGGTCCGGCGACCCGACGTAGGCATGCCGCTGGGCCGCATTCGAGCGACCGCCGACAGCGTCGCCCCCTGTCGGGAAGAACTCCAGCCCGAGGGCTCGCAGGGTTTCACTGAGGTCATCGGTGAAGAAGTAGGTGATGGGCTTGGGTTCCGGAAGCCCAAAGGCGCGGGCCAGAGAGTCGACGAAGGTGGCGGTTGCCTCGGCACGCCGGTGAGCGAAGGCATGCGTCGGGGGATAGACGAACGTGACCTTGCCGAGGGTGGTCCGTCGCCAGTCGCGGGTGGTGCGCGGGAGCGCGTTGCCCAGAACCCACCGGCCGTCCTCCATCGTCGCGTAGACACGGTAAAGAGCGAGCGGCCGAACATCTTGGGTCGAGTCTTCCACGGCGGTGACCAGCGTGCGGATGACGTAGGTCTGCGGCAAGCCCACGGCGGGACTCAGGTCAACGACGGTGAAGTGTTTGAATCCCTGATACACGTATGGGCGGACAAGGTCGAATTGCGCACCGGTCGCGCGCTCGTGAGCCGACCACAAGGTCGCACGGAGCGAGTCCGACGACTCCGTGAGGTAGTGCTTCCAGAGGTCCAAGATCTCGTGCTGCGGCGAGGCGGTCGTGTCCACGCCGAAGCCGACAGCGAGGTGCAAAGAGTCGACCGGTAGCTGTGCTGGTGCGGATTGGAGAAGACCTGCGCCCAAGGTGAGAACGATCCCAGCGATGACGTGCCGCATCGTGACATTCCTCGCCGGCGCCGGCTGCGGCGCGTTGTCAGGCGTCGCGGATCTCGGCAAACAGTCGTCCAATGCTCCTCCGTACCGGCCGGTCAGGCACGCACCACAGAGCAGTTGTAGCAACCAGGGCCCGCATTGTGGATGTGCAGAGTGCTCGCGGTGCCGTTCGCGAAGAGCTGTTGGATCGCCGCTTCGAGTTCGGCTCCGGGAAGGACCTGCGCGCCGACAAGCATGGCTGCTCTGTCATAAGCGCGGATGGAAAGGAGGCGGTGCCTGAACATGACCGGAACCTCGTCGACGGAAGGCTGCGCCGTCCTTGCCTCCCGGCGCACGAAGATCGGTCCCGAGGCGCGATAGGGAGTCGGTACATCGTGATGCGTGAACGGAAGAAGCAGAACGGTCTCGCCCGCCTCCGCGTCCACCAGGCTCACGCGACAGGGAAACCCCGGCTTCTCATCGACGAGCAGACGGCGAGCGCCCGCTGCCTGTAACTCCGCATCGCTTTGATCAAAAAGGGGGGCGAACTGTTCGGCGGGCAAAGCGACGAATCGAAAAGAGTTCTTCATGCGTGTCACCTCAACGGTTTCCTAGAACCACCAGCGGCTTCGACCCGGTGCAGCCCGACATGACACCGGTTCATGGCGATTTGGATCAGCCCAACGAGCCTCGTATGGATCACCCGATGCCTTCGTAAGGCCTGGTCATGACCTCGAGGAGATGGCCGTCGGGATCCACGAAGTATAATCCCCGTCCACCGTTGTGCTGGTAGATCTCCCCAGCCCGTTCTCGGCCCGGGTCGGCCCAATACGCGATGGCGCGATCACCGAGGCGGGCGACGACGCGGTCGAAGTCGTCCTCCCCCACGAGGAAAGCATAGTGCTGGGAGGAAATCTCGCCGTCGTTCTCATAGAAATCCAGCGAAACACTGTTGCCGAGCTTGACGACGAGCATGGGTCCAAAGGGGATAGGGCCCGGCAGGCCCAAGATGCCGATGAGGAACGCGGAAGATTTCTGCTTGTCCCGGCACCAGACGATGGTGTGGTTCAGTTGTACGCTCACGGTACGATCTCCGGTTTCGACTTCAGGCGCCCGGTGGGGTGCTGCGCCGGCGCTTGTCGACATGGTACACGAGAGACTGATTTCACTCCGACGCCCCCACCACGTGCGCAGGATCGGGTTCAACCCGATTCGGAGCCGCGAGGAGTGGATCCCGACCAGCATCTGACTCATCGGCATGAGTCTTTCATACTCATGGGCATGAGTCCTTCATACTCATGGGCATGAGTCTTTCATACTCATGGGCGTGAGTCCTTCATACTCATGGGCATGAGTAAGTGGCTTCACGTCCTATTCAGCGAGACAGAGGTCCGCGAATCTCCAGCACCTCGCCCGCAGCCGCGGTTTCACCGTGACCGCATGGGTCCGCCAGGCGCTCCGGGTGGCGGCGAGAGAAGTCGGAGGCACTAAGGCCGCGGTGGCGCGTCGAGGCGCAGCAGGGCCAGCAGGGCGAGGAGATAAGCGGCTGCGGGCAGCGCCGTCGCCAGGCGGAAGCCCCACTGGAGCACGCAGGCGACGATGAGCGCCGAGCCGAGGATGGAGGCGACGCCATTCAAACCCCAGAACCAGGGGATCCAAGGACGTAAACGGTCGGGTAAGGCGCGAAGCGCGAGCGGGAAGGGCATGCCCATGAGGAAGGCGCAAGGAGCCACGACGCCCGCCACACCGAGGCAGCGTGACAGGGTGGGCCAACCCGCAGCCTGCGCATGCAGGAGGTCCAAACTACGGACGAGGAGGCAGAGAGCGGGAACGAGGGCGAGCAACCACCAGCGCAGTCGCTGTCGCGCAGCGAAGCGTGCGCTCGCCGCGCTTCCCGCGCCGGCGCCGAGCAGGAAGGTGCAGAGAACGAGGGACAAATTGAGAGTTGGCGTGCCGATGACGAGAAGGCTCTTCTGCAGCACCAACACCTCGACCATGAGGAAACCGAGACCGAGGAGGACGAAGCAGGAGGCAGGCAACCATGCCGCCGCCTGGCGCACCGACCGCGCCGCCGCGCCGAGCGCCGCCCAGGCGATGGCGAGGAGCAGCGCCGAGGTGCCGAGCAGGAGGCCGAGCGCCGGCGGCAAGCCGCCGCCCAGGTCGAAGACGAAGGGACGGTCGTCCGTCGCCGGCTGCAGCTCGGGCTCCTGCGGCCGCTGCAGGCTCGCGGCCCCTGCGAGCGGCGTCCCCGGTGGCAGGTGCAGCACTTCGTAGCCGCGCTCCCCGACCTCGGCGGCGAGACGGGCGAGCGTTTCGCCCTCGAACGGCCGTTCGCGGACCAGGAGGAGTCGATCGTAGGGGGATTCGCGCCGGCTCGTCACCGCCACGAGGCAAGCGCCCGGGTCCCGGCCGCGCGCCGCGAGCGCATCCCAGGCGGTGGTGAACAAACGGCGCAGCAGCCTGTCATCGTTCACCAGTAGCGCCAGGCCGCCGCCCGGCCGCAGCGCGGCGAGGTAGGCCGCGAAGGCTTCGCTCGTATAAAGGTAGTTCTCCGAGAGAGCGTACTCGCGCAGGTTGCCCGCCAGCGACTGAGCCAGCACCAAGATGACGAGATCGTAGCTCGCCGGCGCCGACGCCTCGGCGAACTGCCGGCCCTCCGCCTGGTGCAGGCGGACCCCCGGCTGCCGGTAGACATCGCCGGTGAAGTCGCGGGCCCGCTCGACCACCTGCAACACCGCGCCGTTCAACTCGACGGCGTCGATCAGGGTGGCCCCGAAGGCGCGGGCCACGACGACGTCGTAACCGCCGCCGGAACCGATGGCGAGGACGCGCTCCGGGTGCAGCAGGCGATGCGGCAGCGCCGGGAGCGAGGCGCGCACGTCGAGGTCTGCCGCCGCGCCCGGAGCGGGAGAGCCCGGTGCCAGCATCGCTGTCGGCGTCTCGCCGTCGATGAAGACGAGGCGCTCCACGTTGCGTGGCGAGCGCAGCTCGAGCACGTCGACGCGGCTCGTGGCGTCCCAGCGCTGCAGCTCCGGGAGCAGGCGCGGCGAGCCGAGCGGTGTCCGCTGCAGCATCTGCGCCACCAGCTTGCGCGGCGCGAGCTCGTAGCGCACGTCGAGGAAACCGGTGCGCCCCTGCAACAGCACGGCGGCGAGCGCGACGCCGGCGAGAAGAAGAGCTGCGAGGCGGAACCGCCCGCGTGCCGATGCCGCGCTCATACACCACCAGAGCGCGAGGAGGGCGGCGAAGAGAGCGAGGAGGAGCGCCAGGTGCACCGGGCCGCCGAGGAGGTCGATGCCGGGCCGTGCCAGCGCGGCGCCCGTGGCGCCGCCGAGCAGATCGGCGGCGTAGAGAGCCCCGGCGCGGTGGGCGAAGGCGCGCAACAACAGGGCTTGCAGAGCTCCCACGGCGATGAAGGGCGGCAGCATCAAGAAGAGCAAGGAGGTCCAGTGCGCCGCGAAGGGCAAGCGGAGAAGCGCCACCAGTGTGAGCAGGATCCCGGGGGAAACGAGGAGCAAGGCGACCGTGAGCGTGGCGGCCCCACGCGTCGCTTGGCGACGCGTCACCAGATAGGCCAGGAAACCGCCGAGACCCAGACCGAGGACGGCGAGGGAGACGACGGCGAAGCTCACGTGGTACTGCAGCACGGCGCTGCACACACGAGTGAGTGCTACCTCGAAGGCGAGAGCAAAGCCGCTCCCGAGGCAGAGGAGGAGGAGAGCGTGGCGGAAGCGCACCGCGGCTGCCGGCGCCGCTGCCGCGGCCACCTGCACCTGGGTCTCGTCGGGAGGTCGCACGATCGGCCATGATACGGAGGGAAACGGACCCGGGTCGACCCTGGAAGTAGGAATGCGCTGCATCGGGGTAGGAATGCGCTGCTTCGTCGTCGTCAATCCCGCCGCCTGCCGCGGCGGCCGCGCCGGCACGCCCGCGGCGCTGGAGGCAGCCCTGCGCCGCCACGCTCTGCCCTTCGAGATGGTGCGGACGACGCGGGCCGGGGAGGCTGCCTCCCTGGTGGCGGAACACGGCAGCGCCTTCGACGCCGTCGTCGTCTGCGGCGGTGATGGCACCATCCACGAGGTCCTGCAGTCCCTCGACCTGGAAAGGCACATCCTCGGCGTCGTCCCCGCCGGGACGGGGAACGACTTCGCCTGGATGAACGGCTGGCCTTCCCAAGTGGAAGCTTGCGTCGAGCGCGTCGCCGCGGCGCGGGAGCGGCGCGTCGATCTCGGCGCCTGGAACGGGCGGCGCTTCCACAACAGCATCGGCCTCGGCTTCGAGGGCCGGGTCAACTACGAGAGCCACCGCATCCGGCGCTTGCGCGGCCCGGCGGTCTACCTCGCCGCCGTGGCCCGCACGCTGGCGCAGCGGACCCCCGCACCGCTCCGCTTCGAGTGGGACGGCGGCAGCTGGGAAGGCGAGGTGTTCATGGCCTCCGTCTGTATCGGCCGGCGCGTCGGCGGCGCTTTCCGCCTGGCACCGCAGGCACGCAACGACGACGGCTTGTTCGACCTCTGCTTCGTCCGCGACCTCGATCTCTGGCGCATCCTGGCGCTCCTGCCCCGCACCTTCAGCGGCGCACACCTGCGCTCGCCCCATGTGCGCGCGCTGCAGACCCCCCAGCTCCGCATCGAGGCCCCGCAGGGAATCCCGGTGCACGTGGACGGCGAGTTCGTCGCCCTCGACGTGCGCTTGCTGGAGCTGCGCTGCTTGCCCGGCGCGCTCCGTACTTTCTGATCCTGCCGGCGCGCCTCGCACCCCGGCGCGCTCCGTCGCTGCGGACCTTCTCGCCCTGCCCGCCTTGTCGCTCTGGACGCGCCCGCCTCACCGGTTTATCTTCGACGACGCCGCGGCCTCTGGCCGGCGGCAGAACTCACCACGCCACACCGTTTAGCAGAGCTCGGTCGGAGGCTTGACCGCAGGGGTTGGTTCGGGCGGACGCGCCGCCGGGAGAAAATGAAGATGGATCTCAATCGGCTGACACAGAAGTCGCAGGAGGCGGTGCTCGAAGCGCAGAACACCGCGGTCCGCTACGGGCATCAGGAAGTCGACGCGGAGCACCTGGCGCTGGCGCTGCTACGGCAGGGGGACGGCCTGCTGCCGCGGCTCCTCGAGCGCCTGCAGGTGCCAGTGCAGCCCCTGGCGGCGGCGCTCGAAAGCGAGCTCGACAAACGCCCCCGCATTTCCGGTCCCGGTGCCGAGCCGGGCCGCATCCTGGTGACGCAGCGCTTCCAGCGCCTCTTCGTCAAGGCCGAGGACGAGGCCAAGCGCCTGCGGGACGACTATGTCTCGGTGGAGCACCTGGCGCTGGCGCTCCTCGACGAAGATCCTTCCACGCCTCTCGGCCGCCTGTGGAAGCAGTTCCATGTCGGCCGCGACGCTTTCCTCAAGGCGCTCTCGGCGGTGCGCGGCAACCAGCGGGTCACCAGCGCCACCCCCGAAGGCACCTACGAGGTGCTGAGCAAGTACGGCATCGACCTCGTCGAGCAGGCTCGGCAAGGCAAGCTCGACCCGGTCATCGGGCGGGACGAGGAGATCCGCCGCGTCGTTCGCATCCTGTCGCGGAAGACGAAGAACAACCCGGTGCTCATCGGCGAACCCGGGGTGGGCAAGACCGCCATCGTCGAAGGCCTGGCGCAGCGCATCGTCCGCGGCGACGTGCCGGAGTGGCTGCAAGACCGCAGCCTCTTCGCCCTCGACATGGGGTCACTGCTCGCCGGCGCCAAGTTCCGCGGCGAGTTCGAGGAACGCATCAAGGCCGTGCTCCAGGAGGTGCGCCAGAGCCAGGGCCGCATCCTCATGTTCATCGACGAGCTGCACAACATCGTCGGTGCCGGGCGCACCGAGGGTTCGCCCGACGCGGGCAACCTGCTCAAGCCCATGCTGGCCCGCGGCGAGCTGCACTGCATCGGCGCCACCACCCTCGACGAGTACCGTAAGCACGTGGAGAAGGATGCGGCGCTGGAGCGGCGCTTCCAGCCCATCATGGTGGAGCCGCCGAACGTGGAGGACACGATCTCGATTCTCCGCGGCCTGCGCGAGCGCTTCGAGGTGCACCACGGCGTCCGCATCCAGGACGCCGCCCTCGTCGCCGCCGCGGTGCTCTCCAACCGCTACATCTCTGACCGCTTCCTCCCCGACAAGGCCATCGATCTGATGGACGAGGCCTGCGCCACCATCCGCACCGAGATCGACTCCATGCCGGCGGAGCTGGACGCGGTGACCCGACGGGTGATGCAGCTCGAGATCGAGGAAGCCGCCCTCAAGAAGGAGAAGGACGCCCAGAGCCGGGAGCGCTTGCAGGCGTTGCGGGCGGAGCTCGCGGATCTGCAGACGCAAGCCGCCAGCATGCGTGCCCAGTGGCAGAAGGAGAAGGAAGCCATCGCCGCGGTGCGGGCGTTGCGCGAGCAGATCGAGCAGGTGCGGCGGGAGATGGCGGAGGCGGAGCGCAAGTACGACCTCAACCGCGCCGCCGAGCTCAAGCACGGCCGCTTGCCGGAGCTGGAACGGCAGCTGAAAGCCGGCGAGGCCGCCCTCTCCGACCCTTCCGGTAAGCGGCTGCTGCAGGAAGAGGTCACCGAGGGCGAGATCGCCGAGATCGTCTCACGCTGGACCGGCATCCCGGTCACCCGCCTCGTGGAGGGCGAGCGGGACAAGCTCCTGCGGCTCGACCAGATCCTGCATGAACGCGTCGTCGGCCAGGACGAAGCGGTGCAGCTGGTGGCGGACGCCGTACTCCGGGCACGCTCGGGGATCAAGGATCCACGCCGCCCCATCGGTTCGTTCATCTTCCTCGGCCCCACTGGGGTGGGGAAGACCGAGCTGGCCAAGGCGCTGGCGCAGGCCCTCTTCGACAGCGAGGACAACTTGGTGCGCATCGACATGAGCGAGTACATGGAGAAGCACACCGTCTCCCGGCTCCTCGGCGCCCCGCCGGGCTACGTCGGCTACGAGGAGGGCGGCCAGCTCACCGAGGCGGTGCGGCGCAAGCCCTACACCATCGTGCTCTTCGACGAGATCGAGAAGGCACACCATGATGTGTTTAACGTGCTGCTGCAAATTCTCGACGACGGGCGCGCCACCGATGCCCAGGGGCGCACCGTGGACTTCAAGAACACCGTCATCATCATGACCTCGAACGTCGGCTCGCCGCTCCTCCTCGAGGGCCTGACCGCCACGGGCGAGATCCGCCCGGCGGCCCGCGAAGCGGTGCTGCGCGAGCTGCGCGCCCACTTTCGGCCGGAGTTCTTGAACCGCGTCGACGAGGTGGTGTTGTTCAAACCGCTCACCTTCGAGGAGATCCAGTCCATCGTCGAGCTCTTGCTGCGCGATTTGCGCCGCCGGCTGCTGGAGCGAAGGATCGACCTGCAGCTCTCCGACGCGGCGCGGGAGCACGTGGCGCGCGCCGGCTACGACCCGGTCTACGGCGCCCGGCCGCTCAAGCGCACCCTGCAGCGCCAGATCGAGACGCGTCTCGGCCGCGCCCTCGTCGCCGGCCAGGTGCCCGACGGCGCCACCGTGCGCATCGACCTCGAAAACGGCGACCTCGCTTTCCACATCGAACCGCTGGCCGCCAGCGCCAGGGCGTCATGAGCGGCGGTCTGTTCGGCCGCCTCGGCCTCGACCGGCCCGAGCTGCGCGCCTGGGCGCTCTACGATTGGGCCAACTCCGCCTTCTCCGCCACCATCGTGACCGCGATCTTCCCGGTCTACTACCTCGAGGTCGCCTGCCGCGGTCTGCCGCCCGCGGTGGCGACGCAACGGCACGCGCTGGCGACCACGCTGGCGCTCATCGTCGTCGCCCTCCTCGCCCCGGGCCTCGGTGCCCTCGCGGACACGCGGCCGCTGAAGAAACGCTTCCTCGGCACCTTCATGAGCCTCGGCATCCTCGCCTGCGCCGGCATGGCCGTGGTCGGCGACGGCGACTGGCTGCTCGGCGCGGCGCTCTTCGCCCTCGCCAACATCGGTGCTTCGGGCAGCTTCGTCTTCTACGACTCGCTCTTGCCCCACGTGGCGCGACCCGACGAGGCGGACCGGGTCTCCACCGCGGGCTACGCCCTCGGCTATCTGGGCGGCGGCCTGCTGCTCGCCCTCAACCTGGCGTGGATCCGCTTCCCCGGCGCCTTCGGCCTGCCCCAAAGCGGGGCCGGCGCGACGCTGCCGGTGCGCCTCGCCTTCGTCTCCGTGGCGGTGTGGTGGCTGCTCTTCGCGCTGCCGCTCTTCCGCCGCGTCCGCGAACCGCCCTCGGGCCGGGCGCCGGCGGCGGAGGGGGCGCTCCGCGGCACGGTGCGGCAGCTGCGCGACACCGTGCTGGCGTTGCGGCACTACCGGCAGGCGGGGCTGCTCTTGCTCGCTTTCCTCGTCTACAACGATGGCGTGCTCACCATCGTCCGCATGGCCACGATCTACGGCAAGGAGATCGGCCTGCCGCGGGACCAGCTCCTCCTCGCCATCCTGCTGGTGAACTTCGTCGGCGTCCCCTGCGCCTTCTTCTTCGGCACCCTCGCCGGCTGGATCGGGCCGAAGAAGTCGATCCAGGGCGCCCTGGTGCTCTTCGTCGGCATCGGCTATCTGGGCTTCCGCCTGTCCACGGCATGGGAGTTCTACCTCCTCGCCCTGCTGGTCTCCATGGTGCTCGGCGGCACGCAGGCGCTGTCGCGCTCGCTCTTCGCCAGCATGATCCCGAAGTCGAAGTCCTCGGAGTTCTTCGCCTTCTTCGCCGTGGCGGAGAAGTTCGCCGGCATCCTGGGCCCGGCGGTCTTCGCCCTGCTCATCGCCCTCACCGGCTCGAGCCGCGCCGCGGTGCTCTCCATCGTCGTCTTCTTCGTCATCGGCGGCTTCCTCCTCTCCCGGGTCGACGTGGAGGAGGGGCGGCGCGCCGCCCAGGAGGCCGACTCCCAGGGCGCCGCGGCCGCGTGAGCGCCGCTCCGGTGGTGCCCCCCCTGGCGATGCCTGCCGGCGCAAGCTATCCTGCCTTGACTCGCTGCAGATCTTTCCAGACAGGGATCCCATGCGATCGGAGCGGAGGAACATGAGCCCGAAGGAAGAAGCAACGCCCCAGGTCGCAGTGGCGACGGTGCTCTCGGCCGGAACACGAGCCGTGGGTGAGTTGCACTCGTCGGATGATCTGGTGCTGGTAGGTAGCTTCGAGGGCCGGCTCCGAGTGGATCGGGCGCTGCGCATCATGCCCGAAGGGAGACTCCAGGGCGAAGTGCAAGCGGAGCGCATCCTCGTTCTCGGCCAAACGCAGGGCAGCCTGCATGCGCAGCAGCGCATCGAGATCAAGCCCGGCGCCGTCGTCTCCGGCGAGGTGGTGGCGCCGCAGATCCGCATTCACGAGGGTGTGATCCTGAACGCCAAGGTGCACATGTCCGGTCCGGTGGGCCCGCCGCGCCACTATCTGTTACCGGCGCTGCTCAAGTCCTACGCCGAGGGGCCGCGGGAGGACCTGGAGGAGACCGAACAGGCGGCGGAGAACTTCCTGCGCGGTATGGGGTTCGACCTGGAGACGCGGGCCGAGCGCGCCGACCGCTCGGGGGCGTTGCGTCCCATCTTCCGTTGCCGCGAGCCCCTGCCGTACCCGAAGTTGCGGGAGCGCTTGCAACGAGTGGAGCAGGCGCTACGGGCCGCGAGCGCGCCCGCAGCGGCCGGGGCCACCCCGGAGGCACCGCTGCAAGTGACGGGAACCGGCGGCGCCCGCGAGGTCGCCCAGGCTCTGGCGCGCCTGCGCCGTGCCGCGCTGGTGGTCGGACCCGTGGCGCTGGTGCGCCTCGACGAGAACCCCGGCGATCTGCACCTGTCGGTGCGGGTGCGCCGCACCTTGCCAGAGAGCGCCGGTGTGGACGGCCCCGATCCTGCCACGTTGCTCCTGTCGCTGCAGAAACTGCAACACGAACTGCTCGACGAACTCGGCTGAGCGGCGCTTCCCGGCACGCTCCCACGGAGGTCGCCGCATGAGCCTGGGAATCGTCAACGGCACCGTCGTCACCGCCACCGACCGCTACGCCGCCGACCTGCGCATCGAGAACGGGCGCATCGCGGCCATCGGCCACGGTGTGGCCGACAGCAGCGAAGAAAAAGTCGACGCCCGCGGCTTGCTGCTCCTTCCCGGCGGTGTCGACGCGCACACCCATTTCGCCCTCCCCTTCGGCGGCACCGTTTCCTCCGACGACTTCGAAAGCGGCACCCGCGCCGCCGCTTTCGGCGGCACCACCACCTGCATCGACTTCGCGGTGCAGTACAAGGGCGAGTCGCTGCGCCAGGGCCTCGACCATTGGCATGCGCGCGCTGAAGGCCGGGCCACCAGCGACTATGCCTTCCACATGATCATGGGCGAGGTGAACCCGAGCACGCTGGACGAGATGCGCGGCCTGGCCGACGAGGGCATCACCAGCTTCAAGCTCTTCATGGCCTACCCCGGCGTCTTCCTCTCCACGGATGGCGAGATCTTCCAGGCCCTGCAGCGGGCCGCCGGGATCGGCGCCCTCATCCAGATGCACGCCGAGAACGGCAGCGTCATCGACGTGCTGGTGCAACAGGCCCTGGCGGCCGGCAAGACCGCGCCCCTCTATCATGCCCTCACCCGGCCCAGCCTCGCCGAAGGCGAGGCCACCCATCGCGCCATCGCCCTGGCCGAGATCGCCGGCGCGCCGATCTACATCGTGCACATGACGGCGGCGGAAGCGGCGGACGCCGTGGCCGCCGCTCGTGCCCGAGGTCTGCCGGTGTTCGGGGAAACCTGCCCGCAGTATCTCTTCCTCGACCAGGAGCGCTACAAGGAGCCCGACTTCGACGGCGCCAAGTACGTCATGTCGCCGCCACTGCGTCCCCGCGAGCACGGCGAGCGCCTGTGGCGCGCCCTGCAGACCGACCAGCTTTCGGTGGTGGCCACGGACCACTGCCCGTTCTGCATGAAGGAGCAGAAGGAGCTGGGGCGGGGCAACTTCGCCAAGATCCCCAACGGCGCCCCGGGGGTGGAGAACCGCATGCAGCTCCTCTATCACGGCGGCGTCCTTGGCAAGCGCTTCGACCTGCACCGTTTCGTCTCCATCACCGCCACCGCACCGGCCAAGATCTTCGGCCTCTTCCCGCGCAAGGGCACCATCGCCCCGCAGGCGGACGCCGACATCGTGCTCTTCGATCCCGCCGGTGAGCACCGCATCAGTGTCGAGACGCACCACATGAACTGCGACTACAATCCCTACGAGGGCATGAAGGTGCGCGGCAAGATCGTCAAGGTCTTCTCCCGCGGCGAGCTGATCGTGGACGGCGAGCATTGGAAGGGCCGTCCCGGGCGCGGGCAGTTCCAGAAGTGCGGACTCTTCGCCAACCAGTGAGAACGCGCGTCGCCACCACCCATCGCCAGCGGCGGACGGCGCTCGCGGCGGTCGCCACCGCCGCCCTCACAGCGCTCGCCCCGGCCCGGGCGGCGGCGCCGAGCGGCGAGGTTCTCGGCACCAGAGCCCAGTTGCGCGACGCCTGGTTGTCGGTGGACGCCGTGGTGCTCGGGATCTATGCGGGCGTCGATTCCAGCCTGGGCGCGGCCTACCACGCCGCCACGGTGCGCGAGGTGTGGCTGGGCACGCCGGCGCCGGGGCGCCTGCTCTTCAAGGCTCCCCGCGGCATCAACGCCAAGCCTGGAGACGAAACCCTGCTCATGCTCTGGGACCGGCTGAACGGCGCCACCGACGCCTATCTCGACACGGCGCGGGAGCGTTACGGCGATGCCACGGGTGCCCGCATCGGTCCGGATTCCCTGAGCGGCTATCTCCTGCCCTTTCCGCAGTACGCCTGGCCGCTGCAGCAAGGCAAGCTGCGCCTGAAGGGCAGTAGCGCCTTTCCCGAGGAGATCAAGCGCAGCGAGCTCAAGAAGGAGTTCCAGGAGCTCGAGTACACCTTGTTGCCCGCGGAGCTCTACGGTCGGAGCGATGTCGTGGTGCACGCCCGCGTGGCGGCCGTGGACAAGCGCCACCGGGTCATCGAGGGCATCTCCGTGGAGGTCCGGGTGTACGTGGAGTTCGAGCCCATCGAGATGATCAAAGGCTCCCAGCCCGACAGCTTGAAGCTCGACTATGGCGCCTTCCCCCGCTCGCCGCGCTTCGTCCGCGACGAGCAGGTGATCCTCTTCCTGAAGAAGAGCGGCAACGAGCTGATCCTGGAAGCAGGGAAACGCGCCGTCTTCCACGTGCAGCAGGGCAGCATCGCCGAGACCGGACAACCGCTCCGGGAGTTCTTCAAGGCGCTGCGCGCCGGCGAGGGCTGAAAGCATGGGCAGGCAGAGCCCGGAAGAAGCGTTGCGCCTGCTCCTGGAGCACGCCGCACCGCTCACGCCGGTCCGCGCGGACCTCGAGTCCGCTCTCGGCCGCGTTCTCGCCGAGGACGTGGTGGCCGCAGCGAACGTGCCCCCCTTCGTCAACTCTGCCATGGACGGTTATGCCGTCCGCGCCGCCGACGTGGAGGGCGCGGCGCCGGAGGCGGTGCGGCGTCTGCGCGTCGTCGACGACGTCCCGGCGGGGCGCACTGCCTCGGTCGCCGTCCACCCGGGAACGGCCATCCGAGTGATGACCGGTGCACCGGTGCCCGACGGCGCCGATACGGTGGTGCCCGTCGAACTCACCCGCCTGAGCGAACCCTGGGTCGAAGTGCTGCGGGCGCCGCCTCAAGGCGCCCATGTGCGTCAGGCCGGTGAGGATGTCCGGCAAGGCGAGCGCGTGTTGGTGGCGGGGACACCGCTCCGTCCGGCGGAGATCGGCCTGCTCGCCGCGCTGGGTCGTGCCCAAGTGCGCGTCCACCCTTCGCCTCGCGTGGCCCTCGTCACCACCGGCGACGAGCTCGTGGCGGTGTCCGAGCAGCCGGGACCGGGACAGATCCGGGACGCCAACATCCATTCCATGGCCGCCCAAGTGCGCACCTTCGGCGGCACGGCGCTCCTCTTCCCGCGCGTCCCCGATCGGGAGCAGGCGGTCCGCGACACCCTCGCCGCGGCACTCGCGAGCGCCGACGTCTTGATCACCAACGGCGGCGTTTCCGTCGGCACACACGATCACATCAAGGCCATGGTCCAGGAGCTCGGCGCGCACTTGGTGTTCTGGGGAGTGGAACAGAAGCCCGGCAGCCCCCTCGCCTTCTGGACGCGGCAGGACAAGCTCATCGTCGGTTCGCCGGGGAACCCCGTTTCGGTCATGGTGTGCCTCGAAGAGTACGTGCGGCCCCTGTTGCGGCAGTTGTCGGGCTTCCGGCACCTGCATCGTCCCGTGCGCCGGGCGCGGCTCGCGAACGGCTACGACAAGGGCCGCGCCGACGGTCGCTTGCACTTCGTGCGCGTGCAGGCGGAGGAACGGGACGGCGCGCTCTGGGCCAGCAGCACCGGGCCGCAAGGCTCGGGCATCCTCTCCTCGATGGCGCGCGCCAATGCTCTGGCCTTGGTGCCGGCGGACGTCGCCGCCGTGCCTGCCGGTGGCCCGGTGCTCCTGCACATGACCGACCTGCCGGAGGACCATTGAGGCTGCATGCGCCACCGCCGGAGCGGAAGCACCTCCGCTCCTGGCGTGTCCCCCCCTTCGCTTGACCGACTGTTCCCCAAGTCTTAAGGTATGGAGAGCTTTCGGAGGCGTCGTGCGCCGACCGTTTGGACTCGACGAGCGGCGACGGCGCGACCTTTGCGAGCGGCGCTTCTGGGACTCTCCTACCGGCAACGCTGCGAGCGAGCGCGCCGGCCCGCAGGCGCCGCCGCGCCCCGAGTGCCCCTTCCGGATCGAGTCTCGAGGAGAGCATGACCACGAAGCAAATCACCCCGAAGCCGGCGTCGGGACCCCGTGTCGAGCGCCTGAGCCGGGTGGTGGTGCGCTTCGCCGGCGATTCCGGCGACGGCATGCAGATCACCGGTGACCGCTTCACCGCCACCGCCGCAGCCATCGGCAACGATCTGAGCACGCTCCCCGATTTCCCGGCGGAAATCCGTGCGCCCGCAGGCACTCTGCCCGGGGTCAGCGCTTTCCAGATCCACTTCAGCAGCGAAGACATCAGCACGCCCGGGGACGAGCCGGACGTGCTCGTGGCCATGAACCCCGCGGCGCTCAAGGTCAACATCCGCGACCTCAAGCCCAACGGCTGGCTCATCGTCAACGCCGATGCCTTCGGCCCCAAGGATCTGGAGAAGGCCGGCTACGAGACCAACCCGCTGGAAGACCACAGCCTCGACGCCTACCGCATCCTCCCGGTCGAGATCGAAAAGCTGACCAAGGAAGCGCTCAAGGAGACCAAGCTGACCGCGAAGGAGAAGGAGCGCTGCAAGAACTTCTTCGCCCTCGGTCTCATGTATTACCTGTACAACCGGCCGCTGGACAACACCGTCACCTGGTTGGGGCGCAAGTTCAAGGACAAGCCGGAGTTCATCGAGGCCAACACGCTGGCGCTCAAGGCGGGCTACACCTTCGGCGAGGCGACCGAGATCTTCCAGGTCACCTACGAGGTGCCGCCGGCGAAGCTGCCCCCGGGCAAGTACCGCAACATCAACGGCAACAGCGCCCTCTCCCTGGGCTTCGTGGCCGCGGCGCAGCAGGCGGGCCTGCCGCTCTTCCTCGGCAGCTACCCGATCACGCCGGCGAGCGACGTCCTCCACGAGCTCTCGGGTTACAAGAATTTCAACGTCTTCACCTTCCAGGCCGAAGACGAGATCGCCGCCGCCGGCGCCGCCCTCGGCGCCTCCTTCGCCGGCTCCCTCGGCATCTGCACCACCAGTGGTCCGGGCCTGGCCTTGAAGAGCGAGACCATCGGGCTCGCGGTCATGGCCGAGCTGCCCCTCGTGGTGGTGGATATCCAGCGCGCCGGGCCGTCCACCGGCATGCCGACGAAAACCGAGCAAGCCGACTTGCTGCAGGCGCTCTTCGGCCGCCACGGCGAATCTCCCGTGGTCGTCCTCGCCGCCTGCACGCCGGCCGACTGCTTCTGGATGGCCTTCGAAGCCGCGCGCCTCGCCATCACGCACATGGTGCCGGTGATCTTGCTCTCCGACGGCTACCTGGCCAACGGCAGCGACCCCTGGCTGCTGCCGAAGGTGTCCGACCTGCCGCGGATCGTCCCGGGCTTCCGCACCGATCCGCAGGGCTTCGAGCCCTACATGCGCGATCCCGCCACCTTGGCCCGGCCTTGGGTGCGGCCGGGAACGCCGGGCATGCAGCATCGCATCGGCGGTCTGGAGAAGTGGGACGGCTCGGGCAACGTGAGCTACGACCCGGAAAACCACGAGCACATGGTGCACGTCCGCGCCGAGAAGGTGGCGCGCATCGCCCACGACATCGCCCCCCTGCAGGTGCAAGGCCCGCAGTCGGGAGACTTGCTCGTCCTCGGCTGGGGCAGCACCTATGGCGCCATCACCAGTGCCGTCGCCGACCTGGCTGCCGAGGGCATCGTGGTGAGCCAGACGCACCTGCGGCACATGAACCCGTTGCCGAAGAACCTGGGCGAGGTGCTGCACCGCTTCCGGCGCGTGCTCGTGCCCGAGCTCAATTCGGGGCAGCTGGCGCTGTTGCTCCGCGGCCGCTTCCTCGTGGACGCGATCTCCTACAGCAAGGTGCAAGGCCAACCCTTCAAGCGCCGCGAGATCATGGAACGCATCCGCAAGGTGCTGGAGAGCTGACGATGAACCACGACGACGACGGCAAGGACAACGGCAAGGAGCGGGGAACGCCGAACGGCGGCACCGCCGTACAGCTGACGCGCAAGGACTTCGAAAGCGACCAGGAAGTGCGCTGGTGCCCGGGCTGCGGGGACTACGCCATCCTGCGTGCCTTCCACGTGATGTTCGCCAAGCTGGGGATCCCGCGCGAGCAGATCGTTGTCGTTTCCGGCATCGGCTGCTCCAGCCGCCTGCCCTACTACGTGGACACCTACGGCTTCCACACCATCCACGGCCGCGCCCCGGCAGTGGCCACGGGCATCAAGGTGGCCAATCCGGGGTTGTCGGTGTGGATCGCCACCGGCGACGGGGACGGCCTCTCCATCGGCGGCAATCATCTCATCCACGTCCTGCGCCGCAACGTGGACGTCAAGATCGTGCTGTTCAACAACCGCATCTACGGCCTCACCAAGGGGCAGTACTCGCCGACGTCGGAGCAGGGCAAGAAGACCAAGTCCACTCCCTTTGGGTCGGCGGAAAACCCGTTCAACCCGCTGTCGGTGGCGCTGGGTGCGGAGGCGACCTTCGTGGCGCGCACGGTGGACGTGTTCACCCAGCACCTGCTGGCCGTCCTCGAGGCGGCGGCGGCGCACCGCGGTGCTGCCTTCGTCGAGGTCTACCAGAACTGCAACATCTTCAACGACGGCGCCTTCGATTTCATGCGCGGCAAGGAAGTGCGGGACGAGAACACCCTCGACCTGCAGCACGGCAAGCCGATCCTGTTCGGCAAGCAGCTGGAGAAGGGCCTGCGCCTGCGCGGCACCGGCGTCGAGGTGGTCAACGTGCAGGAGACCGGCCTCGACGACGTCCTCGTGCACGACGCCCACGCCGAGGATCCGACCCTCGCCTTCCTGCTCTCCCGCCTCGGGCCGCCGGAGCTCCCGACGCCCATCGGTATTCTGCGCAGCGTCGAACGTCCGGTGCTCGATCAGAGCATGCACGAACAGGTGAACGAGGTCGTCGCCCGCAAGGGCCCGGGCAACCTCGAAGCGCTGCTGCACAGCGGCGACACCTGGACCGTCTGAGCGCGACCCAGCTCCACCGCCCTCGCTCTGGCAATCCCGCCCACCGAGTCGATCCGCTCAGTGGTTCGGGCCCACGGTGCACTGGCTTCCCAGGGTCGAGGCGAAGAAAGTCAGGTCACTGGCGTCAATCGTCGGTGGGCCGCTCTCGTTGTAATCGAAACAAATGCTGTACGACTCCGGCCGCCCGAGCCGCTCGGCGAGCGCCGCGAGGTCCGACGCATCCACGTGGCACGGGGAGCCGGTCGCGGTGTCGGGGCTGTTGATCCGAATCGGGATCTGCGTGACGCCGATCCCGTCCGCGAACAAGCTCAGATGCGTCGCGCATCCGCCGCCACGAATCGTACCGCTGAAGCTCGTCCAACCGTTCTCGTCCGTGGGTGCATCGGCGGGCTTCCAACCGCTGCACATGCACAGCTGCGCGCTGTACAGGATGATGCTTTCCGCCGGTAGCCCGACGAGGAAAAGGCCGCTCACTTCGCAGCGCAGGCGCACGCGCAACGAGATGTCCATCTCCTCGAAGGTCTCGCCGGTACCTGCGGGGTCGATGGTCAAGACGTCGTACGGCTCGCCTGGGCGGTAAGCACCCTCGAAAACGCGACCGAAGTGGAGGTCGACATCCGCCACGATCCCTTCGCAGACGTCCATTTCGTTGCAATTGCAGTGCGCGACCTGTGCCGAGGCCGTGGTGGCGGCGAGCGCGAGCAGAGCGAACCAGAGCGCGGCGAGCTTCATGATGGTACCTCCCGCGAAGCGGTTCTAGCACCAGCTGCAAAGCGATTCTAGCACCAGCTGCAAAGCGATTCTAGCACCAGCCCAGCCGATGGTGTGGCCGACCTCCAGTCGCAGCTGGCGATCGACGCCGAGTTGCGTGCCACGACCGCGCGCGCCAGGCAGCTCGTGGACGCTGTCATCGAGGCTCGCTCCGGCATGGCGCCTCGCTCAGCGCAGCCAGCCGTGCCCGACGACGTAGTCGATAAAGAGATGCGAGGCAAGTGCCGAGGTAAAGCCCGCAGCCCACGAGAGCCGGCCAATGCAGCGGTCTACCTGCTTCGCGAGCGAGGTTCTCGGCGGTGAGAGGGAGGCCGCGGAAAACCAGGACCGGCAGATGATCGAGGTCGAGAAGTACCCCAGCCAGCCCGAACACGCCGCAGCGAGCCAGTGCTCGAGCACCGGCTCGAGCCAGAGCCACACACGCACCTCCGCGTTTCTGCACCGAGCGTCGGACGCGGTCCCTCCGCGCCCGCCGGAGGCGGCGCCCGCCGGAGGCGGCGCCCGCCGGGGCCGTCCGGGAAGCGAGGGTAGCGCAGTCAGCCTCACTGCTCCTATGCTGTCTCGTATCGTCACCACCTCTCGGGCTCGACCCGAACGCAAGGAGTCGTCATGCGTGTGCGGCGCCGCTGGTGGATTTGGCTGGGCCGGCTGGCCCTCTTGGGCGCGGTGATCGCAGCGCTGGGCGGTCAGATCCGGATCGCGTGCCTGCTGCTCGTGGTGGGCATCACCTGCATGCTCTTGCGCTCCCTGCGCCGGGTGTGAGGCGCGGACGAGGCAGCGCTCGCGGGCGGCGCCTCACCGCCGCCGGCTTCCCCTGCCCTGGCTCAGGACGAGTGGCGGAGAGCGAGGCAACGCTCGACGACGGTGTCGAGCATGAGGTCGCTGCGGTCGGCGCTCTGCAGGCGAGCCGGGAACGCCGCCGCCACCGGCGCATCTACCTCGGGCGTGAGGAGATTCGCCAGGGCCACGGGGCCCGAGCCCCCGGCGAGACGGCGCAGGGCGGCGCTGGCGCTGGCGCCGAGCGGACGGCGCTCGGCGAGAACGGCGAGCGTGGGTGCGGTGTAGTCGGCGAGAAGCTCGGGGGCAGCGCACTGCGTGGGGATGCCCAGGCCTTCGAAACGCTGCGACAAGGCCAGCAGCACCTCCTCGTTCCAGCCGGCGAGGCGCAAGGTCTGGCCTTCCCCCGCCTGCCAGAATCTTTTCCACGCTGAAGGCGCCTCGAGGCGCAGCGCCTGGCCGCAGAGCGCTTTGTACCAGCGCGCGTCCTCCGCCGGAGGGGGAAGCTCAGGCGCGGGAGGTCGTGCCATCGCCGCCAGACGTTCGACCCGTGCCGCCGCCTCTTCGAGACGGGCGGCGCTCAAGCGCCCCGCAGCGAGCGCCGCCGCCAGACCGTCGCGCGCCTCCTCGACACGGGAGAGAGCGAAGCAGTAGAGCAAGAGGTCGCAGCCCGCCGCGAGGGCGCGCCACGCCGCCTCGCCGACACCGAACACCCCGGCCACCCCTTCCATCTCCATGGCATCGGTCACCGCGACGCCGGAAAAACCGAGCTCGCGGCGCAGCAGCTCCGTGCTCACCCGCGGTGACAGCGTCGCCGGGAGCTCGCCGTCACCGAGCTCGGGGCAAGCCAGGTGCGCCACCATGACTGCTGGTGCGCCGGCGAGCAGGGCGCGGAAAGGGACGAGCTCGACCCGGTCGAGGCGCTCCCGTCCGTGGGCGAGCACGGGGAGCGTCAGGTGCGAGTCGAGATCGGTGTCGCCATGCCCGGGGAAGTGCTTGAGGCAAGAGTGGAGCCCCGCATCGTGCAGTCCGGCTTGCGCCGCCGCCGCATGCTCGCGTACCTGCTCGGGAGCCGTGCCGAAGGCGCGGACTCCAATCACCGGATTGCGCGGGTTGTCGTTCACGTCGCAGACGGGGGCGAAGCTCCAGCCGAGGCCGAGAGCACGAAGCCGCGCGGCGTAACGTGCCGTGACCCGGCGCACCTCGGCGGGCGGGGCCGCCCAGGCCAGGGCGCGAGCGCTCGGCGGCACCGGGAACAGGTGGCGCACCTGGGAAACAAAGCCGCCCTCTTCGTCGGCAGCGACGAGCAGCTTCCGCCCTTGCGCCGCCGCCCAGGCGTGGAGACGCGCGATGGCGGCGCGCGCCGCCTCGAGCCTGTCGGGGAGGTGCCGGCGGAAGAGGATCACACCCGCCGGGCGGAAGGCGTCGAACCATTCCGAGCCCTGCTGCAACCAGTCGTCGGGCGGCGCCACCATGAGCACGCGGCCGAGGCTGGCATCGCGATCCGCCGCCGTGCTCATGGACTCTTGGGCGCCGTGGCGCCGACCGGCGTCACGGCGGTGAGGGTGCGGACGAGTGCCGCGTCGTCGGGCAGGAGTCCCGACCGAGGCAACCTCTCCACCAGCGTGCGCCAGTTCGCATCCATGCCGTAGACGCGGGCCAGGATCGGCTTGGCAGCCTCGACCTTGCCGGCGCCGGCGAGGGTGACGGCGTGCCAGAAGAGCATCTCGGCATTGCCCGGCGCCAGCGCTTCGGCGGCGCCGTACTCTCGCACCGCGCCTTCCACGTCGTTCTTCTCCATCGCCAGGTCGCCCGCATTCATGTGGGCGTAGGCGCGCTGCAGCTGCAGCAGGCGCTTCATCTCCGCCACCGGATCGGGATGATCGTCGATGCGCAGATCGACCAGCCGGTCCTCCCAGAGGCGGCCGGTGGAATGAGCCCGTACCACCACGAGCGCCGCCGACTGCTTGCCACGGATGTCGCCGCCCTCGGCCTGGGCCGCCTCCAATGCCGCCAGCAGCCGCGCCGCCAGGTCGCCCTTCGTGGTGGTGTAGGCCTTCGCCATGGCACCCCACACCGTGTCGCGCAGCATCAGGTTCGCCTGCGCCGAGAATCCCGCTCCGGTCACGTGCCCGGCCTGGGCGATGCACCGCTTGCCGGTGTGCGCTGCCACGTGTCCCTCGGCGTCGACGATCGCCACCTGGCGCAGCTCGCGCCCTTCGTCGGCGGCGAGCAGACCTTGCAGCGCTTCCTCCGCCGACTTGCCGGCCCGCAGCATTTCCAGGCCGAGCGGACCATAGGACACGTCCACGAGCGATTGTGTCGCCACCACCCCGACCCCCGCTTCGGCCCACGGCACCACGGGACCGACGGAGAACCAGTGGGACTGCACGGCGACACCGAGATCACCGGTGACGGAGTCGCGGGCGACGATGGAATAGGTGTGCACCGGCCGATTGCCGCTGCGCGCCTGCCCGGGTAAGAGCAATGCCGCGGCGGCCGCGAAGGCGAGCGCAGCACGAGACATGTTCAAGTTCCGTTCTTGCCGACGGCGCGGGTCGCCGCCGCCTCGCCGTTCTCCGCCGCGCGCGGCGTCTCGCCGCGGGCGGAGCTGCTTTCGCCTTCGGCGGCGGCACGGGGCGCGCCGGAGCGGCCGTTCGACGCCGCCTGGGAAGCCGCGGCCACCGGGCGGAGGGTGGCGAGGGCGTTCTGGAACTCGTCGTCCTGCATCTCCCGCAGGTAGGTGTAGCCGCGCAGCCCCTGGTCGTAACGGCTGATGAGGAGCGCCGAATCCTCCAACGAGATCCGCCCCTCGCGCAGCGCCTGCTCGGTGGCCTGGCGCATCTTCTCCACCAGCTCGTGGCGGCGGAACTCGACGTAGCCGAGCACGTCGGTCACCGTGTCCCCTTCCACCACGTGATCCACCCGGTAACCGCTGTCGTCGAGCGCCACGTGCACGGTGTTGGTGTCGCCGAAGAGGTTGTGCAGGTCCCCCAGGATCTCCTGATAGGCGCCGATGAGGAAGGTCCCCAGGTAGTAGCGCTCGCCGTTGCTCGGGTGCAGCTCCAGGCAGTTCTTCACGTCCCGGAGATCGATGAACTGGTCCATCTTGCCGTCGGAATCGCAGGTGAGGTCGGCGATGACGCCGCGCCGCGACGGCCGCTCGTGCAACCGGTGGATGGGGATGGTGGGGAACAGCTGCTTCACCGCCCAGTGGTCCGGAGCCGACTGGAAAATCGAGAAGTTGCCATAATAGGTGTCGGCGAGGCCCTTCTCCAAGCCCTCGAGGTCGTCGGGCACGTAGTCCAGCTCGCGGATGATCTTGAGAATGGACTCGCAGGTGCCCCAGAAGAGCTGTTCCACCCGGGCGCGCTCGCGCAGATCCAGGAGTCCCATGTTGAACAGACCGGTGGCCTCCTCTTTGAGCTGCAGCGCGTCGTGGTACGCCTCCTGGAAGTTCTTGCGCGACACGGACCGCCAGGTTTCCGCCAAGCTCTGGATGACGCTGTGCTCTTGCCGCGTTTCCGCTTCCCGCGGCGCCCCCTGCCCGGGGAGCAGACAATCCACATCCAGGATGTCGAAGACGAGGACCGAGTGGTGTGCCACCAGCGCCCGCCCCGACTCGCTCACGATGTCCGGGTGCGCCACCTGGTATTCGTCGCAGGCCTGCTGGATGGCGGCGACGACGTCGTTGGCGTACTCCTGCATGGTGTAGTTGACCGACGAGGTCCAGCTGGTGGAGGAACCGTCGTAGTCCACGCCGAGCCCGCCCCCCACGTCGAGATAGCGCATGCCGGCGCCGGCCCGCACGAGCTCCACGAAGATGCGGCAAGCTTCCTTCATCGCGTCCTTGATGGCCCGCACCGCGGAGATCTGCGAGCCGATGTGGAAGTGCAGGAGCTCCAGGCAGTCGAGCATGCCGCCGTCGCGCAGGCGGTCGACCAGCATGACCATCTCCGTCGCCGTGAGGCCGAACTTGGAGCGGTCGCCGGTGGACTCCATCCACTTGCCCGCACCGCGGGTGGTGAGCTTGGCGCGCACGCCGATCTTGGGCCGCACGCCCAGGCGGGCGGCGATGGCCAGCAGGCGGTCGAGCTCCCGGTAGCGATCGATGACGATGACGGGATGACGCCCGAGCTTCTGCGCCAGGAGCGCCGTCTCCATGTACTCCACGTCCTTGTAACCGTTGAGGACGAGGAGCGACTCGGGGCCGTCGAGGAGTGGCAGCGCCGCCAAGAGCTCCGGTTTGGATCCCACTTCCAGCCCCAGGTGGTAGGGCTTGCCGAAGCGCACCAGTTCTTCCACCACCTGGCGCTGCTGGTTCACCTTGATGGGATAGACGCCGCGGTACCGGCCCTGGTAGCCGTAGTCGCGGATGGCGTTGTCGAAGCAGCCGACCAGCGTGCGCACGCGGCTGTGCAAGATGTCGGAGAAGCGGATGAGGAGGGGCATTCCGAGGCCGCGCCGCTGCAGGTCACCGACGAGGTCGAAGAGGTCCAGATGCCGGCCGCCGGGGCCGTCCGGGGTCACCTCGATGTGCCCGGTCTCGCCGATGCGGAAGAAGCCTCCGCCCCAACCCTCGATGTTGTAGAGCTCCGCCGAGTCTCGGAGCGTCCAGGAACGCATCTCCCCGCGCGTGCTCGTCTCCTTCAACTGCTTGCCTCCGACATGCATCGAGCCGTGGATTCGAGGGCGATGAACATCGCCGACAGCTTAACAGATCCCGCCGCCAGCGCCAGCATCGGAGCTGGGAATCGTCACCCAGGCGAAGATCGCCGTCGCGACTGCGGTCACGGCACGAGCTCCACGCGCCCCCAGAGCAGCGGGTTCTCCAAGGGCTGGGTGGAGCTGCCGCCTGCCCACGACCACTCGTGCGCTTCTGGTGCCGCCGGTTGCAGCAGGATGACGTTGAGCGCCAGGTCGGTGCCGGCGCCGAGCGCGAGCGGCACGAGCGCCTCGAGGACGAGGGTGCTCTCCGAGCGCTGCACGACGGAGCCCGGCAGCGCGGCCCCCGGCTCCGGCAGCAGCGGGCGCAGCTCGATGTCGTCATCCACCCGACGTGCCTCCCAGACCTGCTGGCCGCTTTGCAGCTTGGGTGTCGCCGCCTCGGGCGGCCCGCACATGAGGTAGAGGAGCGTCTCGCCCGCCTCGCCGGCGTGAACGGTCCCCTGTGGCAGTGACCAGCGGGCGCGAAGCAGCAAGCCGCGCTCGCACCACCCGAGGCGAATCTGCGGCGCCGCACCGCTCGCCTCTCCTGCCGGGAACTCCGAGTGCAGCGGCAGCGCCGTTTGCGCCGCCCAGTCGGTGCCGCTACCCGGTCCCGGCTCGGCGTGGCGCAGTCGCAGCCGCGGCGGCGCCGGCAGATAGGTGTCCGCCTGCAGTACTTGCTCGAGGCCGAGGCAGTACATCTCGCGCTGCTCGTTGGCGAACAGGACTTCGTCGTCGAAGAAACAGAGGCCCTCGCACTGCCTGCCTTCGATGACGACCCGATGCTCGAGAGCGCCGAGGAAGTTCTCTGTCCCCGGGGCACGGTCGAAGACATGGATGTACTGGTACGAGAGCACCAACAGCCGGCGGCCATCGGGGAATAAGGCCGCCGCGGTCACCTGGCTGCCGATCTCGGCGGTTCCCAGCGCCTGAGCCAACGGCGGCTCCCCCGCGGCCGGCAGGCGATAGAGAACCGTGCGGGTATCACTGCGATGCTTGGTCAGCACGTAGAGACGGCCGTGGTCCCAGAACAAGGCTTCGCAATCGAAGTCGAGGTGCTCCGGATCGGGGAAAGCCTTCTGCTCCGGGAAGGAGAACGGGATCTGCTGCAGCGCGGGCACGCTCTGGATCTCGGGGCCGGGAGCGCGCGGGTCGGGCTCCCGGATCACGTAGACGACGAGGTCGCGCCTCTCGTTCTTGTTGTTGCCGAAGTCGCCGATGTACAAGCGCCCGGCATCGTCGATGGTCAGGTCTTCCCAGTCGACGTTGCGCGCGCCCAGCACGTGCACCTCGCGCAGGATGCGCCCAGAGCGCTCCAAGGCGAAGAGCCTCGGCAGATCGCCCGAGTCGTTGTGGGCCCACAGCACGCCCGGGAACTGGCGACTGGCGACGATGCCGGAGCACTCCTTCAGCTCCTTGCCGAGATGGGCGCAAGGGCGCCATTCCTGCTCCGACCGACTGGCGAGGAGGGCGAGGCCCATCGCCAAGGCCAAACCGAGGGCAAGCCACCGCGCCAACGCTGTCCTCCCGCGGACGAGGCTCCGAGCCGAGGCGACTCACGCCGAGCCCTGCTCCCGGCGCGCCCCCGCCGGCTGCGCCGTGCATCCTACCCCAGGCGCTGCGGGCGCCGTAGATTCGAGGACGCTGGGATGCCGCGCGCCGCGTTAGCGGGCGTGCTCCCCGGACCCCAGGAGGTCCGCCATGAAGGCCGTCCGCGTTGGTCAGATCGAGCGTCTCCTGGACCGCCAGGCCCGACTCTGGCAGAGCGAGCAGCCGCACCCGCCCGTTCCAGAGAGCACGCCCCGCGCCAACCTCGCGCTCGCGCAGCCCCCGGGCTCTGGAGCCGGCGAGCTCGCCGAGCGCATCGCTGCCACGATCGGCTGGCAAGTCTTCGACCGCCAGATCCGCGCGGCGCTGCACGAGAACGACGAGCTGGGCAAGAGCGTTCTCGAGTCCCTCGACGAGCGCCTGCTCGGCTACCGGGAAGACTGGATCTACCATCTCCTCGTGCCCGATCACATGTCGAGCGCCGGCTACGTACAGCGCCTGTCGCGTCTGCTCTTCTCCCTCGCCATGGAGGGGCGCGGCATCTTCGTCGGCCGCGGCGCCAGCTTCGTCATTCCCCAGCAACACCGTCTGGCCGTCCTGGTGGTGCGCGATTTCGAGTCCAGACTGCAGCGCTGGCGCGAAGAGCTGCCGCCGGCGAGCGCCGTCGCTTCCCGCCGCGGCCTCCGCCGTCTGGATCGATGGAGGAGTGAGTTCGTCTGGCGCAGCTTCCACCGTCAGGTGGACGACCCTCTCGGCTACGACCTCTGCGTCCACCTGGACCGCATGGGGGTCGAGGTGGCGGCGCGTACCATCGTCGTCGCCCTGCAGCAACGGTTCCCGCACGCCTTCGCTGCTGCGGCCGCGCCACGCCACGCGCACTGAAGCGCTGGCGCTGGGACGCGCTTGCATTGCCTCTGGACGAATGCCCGCCTTGGCCCCATTCTAGGGGCCCGCCACCGAGCCGCTCGCAGGCGCGGGAGCGCCAGCGGCTTGTCGACTCTCCCCGGAGGCAACGTGGAGTCTGGCCAAGGCCCGGAGCGAGCGAAGCCGTCGCGACTGTCCCGCCGCCAGATCCTCGCCCTCGGCGCCGCTTTGCCGGCAGGAGCGCTGCTCGCCCGCGTCGCCCACGGGCAGTTCACCGAAGCGCCTCTGGCACCCAAAGAGGCCCGCGGCAACCTGGCGCATCGCTTCTGGAAGGACCTCCTGGAAGATTTCCCGCTCGAGCCGGGCGAACGCTATTTCGACCATGCCGACCACGGCATCACGCCGCTGCAGACGCTGGAGCAGATGCAGCGCACCGCCACCGACCTCGCCGCCCATGCGGTCACGCGGAGCGTGGATCCGGTCGAGACGGCGCGCACCACGGTGGCCCGTTTCTTCGGCGCCGACGCGGCGGAGATCGCTCTCATGCACGACGCCACCGAGGCGATGCTGACGCTGGCGGAGAGCCTGTCGCTCCCTCCCGGTGCCGTCGTGGCTCTGTCGGCGCACGAACCCCCGAGCACGTTCGTCCCTTGGGTGGCGCTGGCACGGGCCGGACGGGTGAAGCTCCGACCCTTCGCCCCGCGCCCGCAGGCACCGGTGTGGCGCGCCGCGCTCTCTGGCGCCGCCGTCCTCGTCGTCTCCCAGGTTTCACCGACGACGGGCGAGCTGCTGCCGCTGCAAGAGGTGTGCGCCGCGGCTCGCCAGCAAGGAGTGCTGGTGGTGGTGAACGGCTCGCTCGCTGCCGGGATGGTGCCGGTGGATCTGCACGCCCTCGGCGTGGACGGGTATGTCGCTTCCGGGAGCGGCTTCCTCCTCGGCCCCGAGGGAACGGCGCTCCTCTATGTACGCCAGCAGCTCCTGCCGCGGCTGGTGCCGCGCTGTCGACGCGTCGACGACACGACGACCTCCGACGAGCCGCAGACGGCCGGCGTTACCGCAGCGCGGGACTTGGAGCTCGAGGCCCGTGCGCCGGCCCTCGCCACCGGCCTGGCGACCTCGATGGAGTGGCTCGCGGGACTCAGCATCGAGGTGGTGCGGGAGCACGCCACGCTCCTGGCACAGCACCTGGTGGAAGGCCTCGCCGGCATTGGCGGGATCGAGCTGCTCACCACGCCCGAAAGGGCGGCGCTCTTCCCCCTCGTCGGCATCCGAGTGACGCGGCGGCCGTACACGCAGGTGGCCGACTGGTTGCGAACGGAGCTCGCGGTGCGCGTGCATCCCGTCGCCACGCCGGGGCTCAACTGCGTGCGCGCCTCGACGCACTTGGTGAACCGCAAGGCCGACGTGGAGCAGCTCGTCGAAGGCATTCGCCGTCTCGCCCTCGCCTAGCGCTTCGGCGTTTCACATCAGAACTTGATCGTCGGCGGGCGGCGCGGGCGCGCCGAGAGGCTGGCGAGCTGCGCCGCCACCGCGCCCGCCACGGCGAGGAAGGCCTGGGCGGCCTCGCCTTCCGGTTCCGCCGCCACGATGGGCAGGCCCCGGTCGCCGGCGCTACGGATCGAGGGTAGGATGGGAATCTCGCCGAGGAAAGGCACCCCGAAGCGTTCGGCGGCGCGCCGGCCCCCGCCGCGGGCGAAGATGTCCTCGCGGTGGCCGCATTGCGGGCAGACGAAGGAGCTCATGTTCTCCACGATGCCGAGGATCGGCACCTTGACCTCTTCGAACATGCGCATGGCGCGCACCACGTCCTCGAGCGCCACGTCCTGCGGCGTGGTCACCACCACCGCGCCCGAGAGCGGCGCCGTCTGCGTCAGGGTGAGCTGCGCGTCCCCCGTGCCCGGCGGCAGGTCCACCACCAGATAGTCCAGCTCGCCCCAGGCCACGTTGCGCAGGAACTCGGTCACGATCTTGTGCACCATCGGTCCGCGCCAGATGACCGGCGCATCCGCCGGCGCCACGAAACCGATGGACATCATCTTGAGTCCGTGCGCCTGCACCGGCAGGAGCTGGTGGCCTTGCTGGCCCGGCGGGCGCTCCCTCGTTCCCATCATGATCGGGATGCTGGGGCCGTAGATGTCCGCATCCAGGAGCCCTGTCGCCGCCCCTTGCCGCTGCAGCGCCAACGCCAGGTTCACCGCCACAGTGGACTTGCCCACGCCGCCCTTGCCGCTCGCCACCGCGAGCATGTTCTTGATGCCCTGCAAGGTGTCCTCGCGCGGGCCCGGAACGACGCCGATGCGGAGCGTCGTCTTCACCCGCACCTGCTTCACCCCGGGGAGGCGTTCGAGGAGAGCGCGCGCTTCGGCTTCCATGCGCTCCTTCCATGCTGCCGCGGGGGTGGGGAGCTCGAAGGTCACCGCGACCTCGGCGCCGCTCGCCTCGACCTCCTTGACGAAGCCGAGGGTGACGACATCCCGGCCCAAGTCGGGATGCTGGAGGGCGCGGAGGGCGGCGAGGACCTGTTCCTTCGGCGCTGGATCGCTCATGCGGGAATCCTCTCGTCGGGCACCGCCGCGGGAAGTGCAGCGGCGAATCAGGAGGGAGCTCACCTGGCGCCGGGAGGTGCTCGAGCCCCCGAGCCGGGAGGCGAACCTAACGCCCGGCTGGGCCACGGTCAAGGCGGCCCCGGCGCAGGCTCGGTGCCGCAGCGGCGCCCGTCGCGACGAGGGGACGTGGCGACGGGAGCGGCGACCTCGCGCTGCGCCAGCGCTTGCGCTAGATTCCCGCACGTCCCTGCCGCTTTCCTGCGTGCGCCGCTCCCCGGGCGGCGGCACGCGCGTTCGGCTGGCGCCGCCTGGCGCGGTCCACGAAGGAGCGCCGCATGCTCGCGTCTTCCCCTCGCCGTCGATTTCCCTCGCGCTGGTTCTGCGCCGCCGCCTTGCTCGGACTGGCGCTTCCCTCGAGCGCGCAGCAGGTGGGCCCGTCCCACTTGCGCTTCGCCTCGGAACGCTGGGATGCGACCTTCTTCTTTCCCGGCGGCAGCTACGATCCGCAGGTGCCGACGCCGGAAGCCGTGCTCGGCTTCCCGGTGGGCAGCCGCCCGGCGCGCTACGACGAGATCCGCCGCTATTTCTCCCGCCTCGACGAAACCTCACCCAGGGCCCGGTTGTTCATTCACGGGCAGACGCACGAAGGGCGCGAGCTCTTCCACCTGATCCTCGGTGACGAGCGCCGGCTCGAAGGGGCAGCTCTCGCCTCGATCCAGGAGCGCCTGGCGCACTTCGCGGAGCCCCGGGAGAGCGCGCCTGAATCCCCCGCCCCGGACCTACCTGCCGTGGCTTGGTTCGGTTACTCGATCCATGGCGACGAGCTCTCGGGGTGCGATGCGGCGCTGCAGCTCGCCTATCAGCTCGCCGCCGGCACGGACGCGACGACCCAAGCGCTGCGCGACTCCCTCCTCGTCATCCTCGATCCGACCGAGAATCCCGACGGCCGCGAACGGTACCTGGCGCAGATGGGGGCGCTGAACGGACAGATTCCCAGTCCGGACGACCAGAGCTTGCAGCATCGCGGCTTCTGGCCCTGGGGACGGGGCAACCATTACCTCTTCGATCTCAACCGCGACTGGTTCACGCTGGTACACCCGGAAACGCGGGAGCGGGTGCAGACGATCCTCGCCTGGCATCCGCAGCTGGTGGTGGACGCGCACGAGATGGGCGGCAACGATACCTATCTCTTCTCGCCGCCACGCGCCCCCTTCAACCCGCACTTGCCGCCCACGGCCCAAACCTGGTGGAGGATCTTCGCCGGCGATCAGGCGGCGGCCTTCGACCGCCGCGGCTGGAGTCATTACACACGGGAGTGGAACGAGGAATTCTTCCCCGGCTATGGCAGCTCCTGGGCCATGTACGGCGGCGCCATCGGCATGCTCTACGAGCAGGCCTCCACCGACGGCACCGTGCTGCGGCAGAGCGATGGCAGCTACCTCTCGTACCGCGAGGCGGTGCAGCATCAGTTCCAGAGCTCGCTCACCAATCTGCAGACCCTCATGCAGCATCGCCGCGCCCTCCTGCGCGACTACCGCGGCGCCCGCCAGCACGCCGTGACCGCAGGCAAAAACGGGCCGCTGCGCGCTTTCGTCTTCCTCCCGGGCACGAGCCCCGACCGGGCCCGGCACCTGGCGCACACCTTGGAGCTCCAGGGCATCGAGGTCAGCCAAGCCTCGGCGCCCTTCGTGCTCTCCGGCGCCCACGACTACTGGGGCGGCACGTGGGGGAGAAAAGAGGTGCCTGCCGGCAGCTACGTGGTGGGGCTCGAGCAACCCCTCGGCGCGCTGGTGCGCACGCTCTTCGACTTCCATCTCGCCATGCCCGACAGCTTCCTCAGGGAGGAACGGGATTACCTGGAGAAGGACAAAGGCACCCGTCTCTACGACGTGACCACCTGGTCCCTGCCGCTCGCTTACGGCGTCGAGTGTTACTGGACGGCGGAGGCGCCCCGCGGACCACTGCAGAAAGTCCAAGCGGAAGCGATGGTGCCGGGAGAAAGCCGGCGGCCGTCTTATGCCTATGTCTTCGATGGCGCCAGCGACGCGAGCCTGCGCGCCGTGGCGGCGCTCCTCGAGCGGGGCGCGAGCGTGCGCCTCGCCTTGGAGGACTTCGCTGTCGCCGGCCAGCGCTTCGCCCGCGGTAGCGCCCTGCTGCGCGTGAACGCCAACCCGGAATCGCTCCCTGCCATGGTGGCGGCGGTGCAGCGCCTGACCGGAGTCCCCATCCATCCCACCGACAGCGGCCGTGCCGACGCCGGCCCGGATCTGGGGGGCAACCGCTTTCCGGCGCTGGAGCCGGCGCGCGTCGCCCTGCTCGCCGGAAATCCGGTTTCCTTCACCTCCTACGGTTCACTCTGGCACCTCTTCGACCAGGAGCTGCAGATGCGCGTCTCCTGTTTGGATGTGACCGCGGTGGAAGACATGGATCTCTCCAAGTACAACGTCGTGGTCATGCCCGATGCCTTCGGCAGCGGCGCTGCCTATGCCCGCGCCCTGGGACCTGCCGGCATCGACAACCTGCGCACCTGGGTGAAGGCCGGCGGCACCCTCGTCGCCATCGGCGCCGGGGCGGCCTGCGCCAGCGACAGTGCCCAGGGCCTGTCGGCGGTGCGGCAGCGCCGCGACGTGCTGGCGCAGTACGCGCCCGCCTTGGCGCAGCTCCCGCTGCCGGAGAGTCCGCGGCTCGAGGCGGTGGGGGACGCGGCACGGGCGCCGGCGGCGGCGGACATGCCGCTCCTCGGTCCCGGGGCGCGGCGCTTCGTGCAACAGGTGCGACCGCCGGGGGTGCGCTATGCCCTGGCGCCGGAGAAGAAGGCGGCGAAAGCGAAGGAGGAAGCGAAGAAGCCGGAAGTGAAGCGCGAGGATCTCGCTCGCGCCGATGCGCGCCTGCGCCGCTTCCGCGCCCGCGGTGCCCTGGTGCGCGCCGACGTGGACACCGACGATTGGCTCACCAGCGGTGTGGCGGCGAAGCTGCCCGTGCTGCTCGCCAGCGATCTCGCCCTCATCGCGCGCGAGCCCATCCGCGTCGCGGCCCGCTACGCCGAAATCGACAGCCTGCACCTTTCGGGACTGCTCTGGCCCGAAACGGCGAGCCGCGTCGCCCGCACCGCCGTCGTCACCCGCGAGTCCCAGGGCAAGGGGCAGGTCATCCTCTTCGCCATCGACCCGACCGTCCGGCGCGCCACCCGCGGCACGGAGAGGCTGCTGCTCAACGCCGTCCTCCTCGGCCCGGGCCTCGGGGTCTCGCACCCATCACCTTGGTGAGAGGCGCGGGCGCGGCGCACGCTCAAGAGGGCTTCTCTCCGCTTAAAAAAAACCCGGCCCCGGTGCAAACCGGGGCCGGGCAAGCGAGCGCAGCGAGAGCGGCTCAGAAGCCGTAGCTCGCCGTCACCATGCCGAACAGGTCGTTGGAGTTACCCAACAGGTCCGTTCCACTGGTGATCACGGACGGATCGATGTAGCCGTCCAGCTTGAAGTTCCCGAGCGTGAAGCCCACGCCGGTGTGCCACTCGAACGACAGGCCCGAGGTATCCGTCGTCTCGTTCGGGGCACCGGTGTTCTCCTGCTTGGTGTTGGAGATCACGTAGCGGGACACGAGGCCACCACGCCACTGCAGCCACGACGCGAGTTCGACCTCTCCGGCGACGTTCCAGCCCGGGATGACGTAGTCGGTCGAGGTGAGCTCGCTGGTCGTACCACCCGCGGTGGTCTTGTCCGTCGTGCGCTGGTAGGCGAAGGTGCCATACGTGGCGACGGAGGTCCGCTCGGTCGGCGTGTACACCGGGCCGAGGCCGACCAAGAACGCCATCGACGTGAGGTCGTTCTCGGAGGTGGTGGTGCCGGTGACGTCGGAGCCGCCGGTCACGTAGCTGAAGTTCCCCAGCCAGCCGAACTGCAGATCTTCGCTCTCCTCCGTGGCGGTCTTGCGCGCGCCGATGGCGAAGCCCACCGGCGAAGTCTCGGTCTTGGCACCAGGCGTGCCAGCGACCTCGTCGGTGCCCGACGCGAAGCTGACCTCACCGGACAGCTCGATGGCGTTCTTCATGGTGAGACCGAACACGACGTCCACGCTGGTGACGCCGCTCTTGTCCTCCGGCGCCGGCGGGGCGTTGGTGTCATCCTGGGCCCGGCCGACCGACAGGCGAATCCCCATGGGGGTGTTGCTGCCGAAGCCGAAGAGGAGATCGAGCCACTGGAACGGGCCGCCCGCCGGTCCGGCACCGATGGTGCCGAAGAGGTCGTTCTGCCCGTCGTTGTTGATGCTGGCGAAATCGCCAATCGTGAAGAAAGCGTTGGGGATCGCGCCCAAGAAGTCACTGCGGTGCGAAAACGCACCGAAGACCATGCGTTCGCTTCCCCAGATCATCCCGCCCGAGCCGAGGCCCGAGCTGCTGCCGTAGTCGAACGTCAACAACCGGTTGTAGTCGACGACTCGCTGCGGCAGGAAGAAGATGTCGTCCGTGTCCTTGATCAGAAGGTTGCCGCCCAGCGACGAGCGCCGAGCCGCAAAGCCTGGGCTCGCCAGGGACAGCAGGATCAGGGACAGTACCAGAAGTCGCGTAAAGCGGCTGAGCATCTCGTCCTCCGTATTTGAGCCTCTCGGGCCGGTTCCTCGAGCCCGTCGGGCCCGTGGCGGCGCGAATCATCAACGGGAAGGCCGGTGCTGTCAACTGGTGCCCGTCTGCGGAGAAGCCACGGAGCTACGAAATCTCTTGAACCCGCGCACGGATGCGACTGGAATCACGTGAGTTGCGCCATGCGCCCCGGAAAGCCGCTCCAGACTTGGACGCGCGGGCGACGGCAGTTTCGGACTGTACGGAAGGTGTGCGGAGGGCGGACACTCCGGTCTGGACTCCGCGAACCCGGCAGGGCTGGAAGCGGCCCGGGGAGCCGGAAATCAGGAGGTGCATCCTTGGCGGAAGAAGCTTCGCTGCGCGTCACCATGATGCCGCGAGACACGAACGTGCATGGCACCATCTTCGGCGGCATCATCCTGAGCTACATCGACCAGGCCGGCGCCGTGCACGCGCGGCGCGTCGGCTGCGCCAACGTGGTCACCGTGGCCCTGGACGGCGTGATCTTCCATCAGCCCGTCTACGTGGGGGACGTGGTCAGCTTCCGCACCACCACGATGCATCTCGGCCGCACCTCGCTCCGGGTCCGGGTACTGGTGGAAGCCTGGCGCTACCAGGACAACACGCAGGTGCCGGTCACCGAGGCCGAAGTGGTCTATGTCAACGTGGACGAGGCCCGGCGCCCCACCCCGATCCAGCGCTAGGCCGCCGCCATCCTGTATACTGTCGCCGCCTGCAACGCTCCGGAGTCCTGGACGATGCACCACCCCGCGCCGACGAGCTACGGGACCACCGCGATCTTCGCTGCGGCCTGCCATGCCGCGCTGAGTCTCGCCGCCCTCACGCTGCCTCTCCTCGCCTTCCCGGCTGCCGCGGCACCTGCAGGTGCTGCCCGCCAGGGCTGGACGCTGCACGCCAGCGCGGAGCCGGGTGCGCCCGTCGTCCCGGGCCGGCTCGTGGTCAAGTTCCGCGCCCCCATGGACGGGCATACCAAGACCTCGCCGCACCTGCGCGCCCTCCTCGGCGACGCCCTGGACAGCGCCCGGCCCCTGTTGCGGCGTCGGGTCACGGCACCACTTCCCGGCGGCGTGGAGCGGCTGTTCACGGTCGAAGTCAGCGCCGACGCGGACCTGCGGCGGCTGGCGCGGAAGCTCGCCGCGCTCCCCGAGGTCGAGTACGCCGAGCCCGTGGTGGTGCAGCAGCTGGTGGGCGAGGACGACCACCTGGCGGCGGTGCCCAACGATCCGCAGTACGTCACGCAGCAGGCTTATCTGCAGGTGATGCAGGTCGAGCAGGCATGGAACATCGCCAAGGGTGCGGACACGAGCCCCATCGTCTGCGTCATCGACGGCGGCACCGACTGGCTGCACGAGGATCTGCAGGCGAACATGTGGACCAATGCCGGAGAGGTTCCGGGCAACTTCCTCGACGACGACAGCAACGGCTTCGTGGACGACGTGCACGGCTGGGATTTCCGCGAGGACAACGGCGATCCCCGGGGCAACTGGGCCGCCACACCGAGCAACTCCAACCACGGCACCCACACCGGCGGCTTGCTCGCCGCGGTGACGAACAATGGGGTCGGAATCGCTTGTGCCAGCTGGAATCCGCGCCTGATGGCGGTGAACGCCTCGGGAACGCAGGACGGTGGCATCGCCTTCGGCTTCGAAGGCATCCTCTACGCCGCGGACAACGGGGCCCGCATCGTCAGCCTCTCCTGGGGGAGCACCGACGCCTCGCAGGCGGAGCAGGACGTCATCGACTACGCCACTTCCCAGGGCGTGCTCGTCATCGCCGCCGCCGGCAACAACAACTCACGCACACCGTTCTTCCCGGCGGCCTACCGCAACGTCATCGCCGTGGCCAACGTCTGGGGCCAAGGGCCGAGCACGGACCAGCGCTACGGCACCGGCAGCGCCTCCAACTATGGCGGCTGGGTGGACGTGGCGGCGGCGGGGGTCTCCGTCTACAGCACCTTCGACTTCAACCTCACGAACCAGTACGGCTCTAGCACCGGGACCTCCATGTCGGCTCCCGTGGCGGCGGCGGTGGCAGCGCTCATCCAGTCCCTGCACCCCACCTGGACCCCCCTCGAGGTCGGCGAACAGCTGCGCATCAGCTGCAACAACATCAATGCGCTCAACCCGGGTTTCGAGGACCTCCTAGGCAAGGGGCGCGTCAACGCCTTCCGCGCCGTCAGCTTGTCATCGCCTTCGGTACGCCTGACGAACTGGACGCTGCACGACGCCGACGGCAATGGCGAGCTGAACCAGGGCGAGAACGTCACGGTCTCCGTGGAAGCGCACAACTACCTGGCCGACGCCACCGCTCTCGTTCTCACCCTCACCTCGCCGTCTCCCCACGTCACCATCACCGACGGCAACCAGAGCCTCGGTTCCCTGGCCCGGGGCGCCACCACCAACGTGGCCAACGCTTTCGCTTTCACGGTGAGCCCGAGTGCGCCGCCGGGCGCGAAGTTCGATCTGCGCTTGGACATCGCCGGAACGTCGTACACCGATTTCCAGTGGATCCCCATCGTCCTCGAACCGGTGGTGAAGACGCACGACGTCAACAACCTGGTGCTGTCGCTCACCAGCACGGGCAATCTGGGTTGGATCGGCTTCCCCGGCGGCCTGCAAGGCGAGGAGGGCCAAGGTTTCCGGTTCCAGGGCGGCCCGAACTTGCTGTTCGAAGGCGCGCTGCTCCTGGGCACGGGTCCGGCCGCGCTCTCCGACGCCGCCCGATCGACGGTGGAACGCAGTGATTTCCTCCCGGCGAACAACCAGCCGCCGCGTCGCCTCACGCCGGGCCCCGTGGCCGATCAGGAGATCCTGGCGCCCTTCGTCGATACCGCCAACCAGACCACGCCGCTCGGCGTGCGCGTGGATCTGCACAGCGAGGCCTACGCGGCGCCGCCGAACGACGATTTCGTCTTCGTGGGCTTCAAGGTGACCAACACCACCGCCGGAGCCTTCACCGGTCTGCGGGTCGGACTGTTTCTCGACTGGGATATCGACGAAGCGGGCTACGATCAGAACAGCGCCGCCTGGGATGCGGAGCGTCGGCTCGGCTACGCCTGGAACGGCAGCGTTTCGGGCCTGCCGTACGTCGGTGTCATGACCTTCGGCGGCCCGGTCCCCAGCTACAGCGCCGTGCGCAACGACGGCACTGGGCAACCGGTCAACGTCTACAACGGTCTGACGAAGGGCGAGAAGTGGACGCTGCTGAGCGGCACGGGCATCCAGTCGGTGGGCCCGACGGACATCAGCAATGTGCTCAGCACCGGGCCCTTCACGCTGCAACCGGGGGATAGCCTGCGGGTCTGGTTCGCCCTGCTCGCCGGCGACAATCTGGCGGACCTGCAGCTGAACGCGGATCGCGCTCTCGCCGTCTACGGCGATACGATCCAGACAGCGATCGGCGAGATGCCGCCACAGACCACGGAGAGCCCGGCGCTCCGGTTCCATCTCGGGCCCGCGATGCCCAATCCCTTCAATCCGGGTACGCGGCTCACGCTGCAGGTAGACCGGCCGCGGCAGATCCAGCTGGCGATCTACGACATCCGCGGGCGCCTGGTACGGCTGCTCGCCGATCGGGTGCAACCCGCCGGTCTGGTCCAGGTCGGCTGGGATGGACGCGATCAAGAGGGTGCCGCCGTCGGCTCCGGCGTCTACATGCTGACGCTGCGCTCCGAGCGCGTCATCCAGGTGCAACGCCTCGTCCTCACCCGTTGATTCGCGACCCGCTGATTCGCGACAGCCTCGACTCGCTGTCACGCCGTCTTGCTGCGGCCGGCGCCTGCCGTCGCCGCTGCCGCAGGCCCGCGGCGGTGTGGCGGTGTCAGCCGCATGCGGCGGCCACGCCGCGGCGCCGGGCTCCCCACTGGCCGCCTCCCCCGGCTCGCTTGACTGGAAGCTGGCGGGTCGCGCAAATTCGTCCGGTCCCGTCCACGTCCCGCGTCGCGCGCGGCGCGCCACCGCCAGAGAGAAGCGCCCCGCAGAAAGCCGGCGTGCCCCCGGGCCGAGGGAGTTGAGAACCGCCATGACGCCCGAGTTCAAGAACGAGCCGCTCACCGACTTCACGCGTCCGGAGAATGCCCGCGCCTTCGCCGCCGCCCTCGAGGAAGTGCGCAGCAGCTTCGGTCGCACCTACCCGCTCTGGATCGGCGGGCGCGAGGTTGAGGCCGGCAAGACTTTCGATTCCACCGATCCGGCGCGGCCCGACGTCGTCCTCGGGCGCTTCCAGATGGGCACTGCGGCGGAGGTCGATCAGGCGGTCGAGGCGGCCAGGCGCGCTTTCGAGACCTGGCAGCACGAGACCCCGGAGAAGCGCGCCGCGGTCCTCTTCACCGCCGCCGACAGCATGCGCCGCCGCAAGCACTGGTTCTCCGCCTGGTTGGTCTTCGAAGTGGGGAAGAGCTGGGCGGAGGCCGACGCGGATACGGCTGAGGCCATCGACTTCATGGAGTTCTACGGCCGGGAGATGCTGCGCTATGCGGCGAAGCAGCCCTTGACCCCAGTTCCCGGCGAGGACAACGAACTCGTCTATCTGCCGCTCGGGGTGGGTGCGGTGATCCCGCCCTGGAACTTCCCCAACGCCATCCTCACGGGCATGACCACCGCGGCCTTGGTGGCGGGGAACACGGTGGTGCTCAAGCCTTCCAGCGATGCTCCGGTCATCGCCTGGCAGGTGGTGCAGCTGCTGGCGGAATCGGGCCTCCCCGCGGGAGCGCTCAACTTCGTCTCCGGTCCGGGCGGCAGCGTGGGCAACCGCATGGTGGAGCATCCGAAGATGCGCTTCATCGCCTTCACCGGCTCGAAGGACGTGGGGCTCGACATCAACCAGAAAGCGGCGAGCCCCCGACCCGGACAGATCTGGATCAAGCGTGTCGTCGCCGAGATGGGCGGCAAGGACTCCATCATCGTCGCCGCCGACGCGGATCTCGACCAGGCCGCCGACGGCGTCGTCGCTTCGGCCTTCGGTTACCAGGGGCAGAAGTGCTCGGCCTGCTCGCGTGCCATCGTGGAAAAATCCATCTACGACGACTTCCTCCGCCGCCTGCGCGAACGTGCCGCCAAGATCAAGGTGGGCCCGCCGGAGCAACAAGACAACTGGATGGGGCCGGTGATCAACGCCGGGGCGCAGGCGAAGATCCTCGAGTACGTGGAGACCGGGCGCCGCGAAGGCCGGGTGATTCTGGGCGGCGAGGCCCTGCCCGGGCCCGGCCACTTCGTCACCCCGACCATCGTGGCCGACGTCGCCCCCGGCGCCACGCTCTCCCAGGAGGAGATCTTCGGCCCCGTGCTGGCGGTGATCCAGGCGCGCGACTGGGACGACGCCATCGCCATCGCCAACAACACGGAGTACGGCCTCACCGGTGCGGTGTACACCCGGGACGAGGGGCGGATCCAGGACGCCAAGCGGCGCTTCCACGTGGGGAACCTGTACTTCAACCGCAAGTGCACCGGCGCCCTCGTCGGCGCCCACCCCTTCGGCGGCTTCAACATGAGCGGCACCGACTCGAAGGCGGGCGGGCGGGACTACCTGCTGCTGTTCATGCAGGCGAAGGCCATGTCGCGCCGCCGATGAACCGGCCGCGGAGGTCGAACGAGGATGCGTGTGGAGACTCCGCGCCTCCCCGGCGCGGACGTGCTGGCCGACGTCCGTCGGCTCCCTCTGGGGACGGCGCGCGGCTTCCTCGCCTTCCTGCGTGACGAACACTCGCACTTCTTCCTGCTCTCCGCCGTCGTCGGCCTCTTTGCCGGCGGCGTGGCGCTCGGCGTGCGCTGGCTGTCCGAGAGCATCACCCGCGTCGTGTTCGGCGGCAGTGGCGACCTCTATGAGGCGGTGAGCAACGCCTCGCCCTGGCTGCGCCTCTTCGTTCCCGCCGCGGGGGGAGTTCTCGCCGGTCTCCTGGTGCAGTTCACCCTGCGCGGCGGCGCCAGCGGCGGGATGTCCGGCATCATGGAGGCGGTGACGCTGCGCCGCGGCATCGTCAGCGTCTCCCGCGCCTTGATCACCGCATTGGCCTCGGTGCTGGCCATGGCGACCGGCGGCTCCGTCGGTCGCGAAGGCCCCATCGTGCAGCTGTCTTCGGCGCTGGGTTCGCGTCTCGGCCGCTTCTTCCAGCTCACCGAGCTGCGCCTGCGCGTGCTGGTGGCTGCCGGCGCCGGCGCCGGCATCGCGGCCGCCTACAACACCCCCATCGCGGGCACCCTCTTCGTCCTCGAGGTGGTCGCTGGCAGCTTCTCCACCGACCTCATCGGTCCCACCGTGGTGGCAGCGGTGGTGGCCACCGTGCTGGTGCGCGTCGTGGTCTGGGAGGGGCCGATCTATGCGGTGCCGGAGTTCATCTTGCGCACGCCGCAGGAGCTCCTCGCCTACGCGCTTCTGGGTCTCGCCACCGGCCTGGCGGCGGCATTCTTCCTCGGCGCCTTGCGTTTGGGAGAGCGCGGTTTCAGCCAGTTGGCGCTGCCACGCTGGGCCCGGGCCGGGGTCGGCGGCCTCCTCGTCGGCGTCCTCGCCCTCTGGCTGCCGCAGGTCACCGGGAACGGCTACGAGACGCTGGTGGGCATCCTCAACGAGCGGGTCGCCCTCGGCACCCTGGCACTGTTGCTCGTCGCCAAGATCCTGGCGACGACGTTTTCCGTCACCTCCGGCAGCCCGGGCGGCGTCTTCACCCCGACGCTTTTCATCGGTGCCGCGGTGGGCGGTTCCTTGGGCGGCGGCATCCATCATCTTTTCCCGGACACCACGGCCTCGGTGGCCTCCTACGCCCTGGTCGGCATGGGCGCCCTCATCGCCGCCACCACGCACGCGCCGATGACGGCGACGGTGCTGGTGGCCGAGCTCACCGGGGACTACGTCGTCGTGCTGCCCTTGCTGCTCGCCTGCGGCATCGCCGCCACGGTGACCCACCGCCTGGACTCGGTGTACACCCACGAACTGCGCCGCCGCGGTATTTCCTGGGAGGGCTCGCTGGAGCAGCGCATCGTGCACGCCACCAAGGCGCGGGATCTGATGCGCACCGATGTGCCCCTGCTCCGGGCCACGACACCCTTCGAGGAGGTCGTGCGTCTGTTCACCAACTCGCGGGTGCCCACGCTCTACGTCGGCGACGAGCAAGGGAACCTGACCGGAGCCATCGAACTGCACGCGGTGAAGAACATTCTTTCCGTGCAGGAGCTCTCCAGTCTGCTCATCGCCGAGGACCTCGCCGAGACGGCACGTTCGGTGCCTGCCGACGCTTCTCTCGCTGCGGTGAACGAGAAGCTCTGGTTCATCGACACCGGCGAGGTGGCGGTGGTCGAGAACGGCCCAGGCTCGCGTTTCCTGGGCGTCGTCACCCGGCGCGATCTGCTGGGCTTCCTCGACCGGGAGATCCTGCGGCGCAACTTACTGCTCGGCGAGGTGCGCTGGCGCGACGGGATGGAATCCGGCTCCAACCCGTTGGAGCTGCCCGAGGGCTACCGCCTGCAATCGGTCCGGGTGCCGCCGCCCCTGGTGGGGAAGAACTTGGCTCAAGCCGAGATCCGCTCGCGCCACGGGCTCAACGTCATCGTCGTCGAACGCATGGGCACGAGCGGCAGGAAGGACTATCACGCGCCGCAGCCGGACTTCATCCTGGCCCAGGGCGACAGCCTGCTCGTGGTCGGCGCCAGTGATGATGTCGCCACCTTCGCCAAGCTCCGCTGAGGAACCAACGCATGCACGAAACCCGTCGCCACGCGCGCTGCCCTTCGCTTGCGGCGCGCCGTCGGGCCGCCGCGTCAGGTCGTGCCAGAGTTGCCGCTCTCGCGGGGCTCGTCATGTTGCTGTTCCTTCTCGGCGCCACCTGCGCCGCCGGCGAAACACCCGCCGGCGACAACGTGAGCGCCGCCGTTCTCGGGGAAGGCATGCCGCTCTGGAGCATCCTCCCCTTCGCCGGCATCCTCCTCTCCATCGCGCTCTTCCCGCTCTTCCTACCCCGCTTCTGGCATCATCATTATTCCAAAGTGGCTGTGGCCTGGGGCCTGATCTTCGCCGTTCCCTTCCTGCTCGCTCGCAGGGGTGACGCGGTCCACGCCATCCTGGTGACCACACTGCACGAATACATGCCGTTCATCGTCTTGCTCTGGGCGCTGTTCACCGTGGCCGGTGGC